>JAUQXU010000261.1 GCA_030837935.1 Candidatus Brocadia sp. | reverse complement strand
GATGCCTGTAACTCCTCTTCAAACCTCTTCCGTTCAGTAATATCCCTAAATATTCCATCTATGCGCGCCGGTTTTCCCTTATCATCAACAACAAGATTTGATGTGCGTTCCATATAAAACCGTTCGCCATTTTCTCTCTTGCATAAGGAGGTAAAATTCCTCCAAACACCTTCTTTCGTCAACTTCTCAACTATTTTTTTCCGATCATCCGGGTTCACATATATATCCTTTACCTTCATCCCAATTACTTCTTCCGGAGAGTTATAACCAAGGATCTCTGCCCCAGCCTGGTTGATCCAGGTAAATATCCCATCCGCTGTTGGCTCAGATTGATATACCCCTTCTTTTAGCGAGTCGAACAACACCCGATATCTCTTCTCAGACTCAACAATCTCCACCTCTGCCTTCTTTCTTTCTGAGATATCCCTGAATACTCCATGAAGAGCAACCGGCTTCCCCTTTTCATCCCTGAGCAAATTGCTTGTACGTTCTGCATAAAAGCTTTCGCCGTTTTTCCTCTTACAAAGAGATACAAATTCCCTCCATACTTCGTCCTTCTCAAGCTTCTCGCAAAGGCGTCTTCTGTCCTCCGGATCTCCATAGATATTCTTCACTTTCGTTCCAATTACCTCTTCCGGAGAACTATATCCCAGAATTTCTGCACCTGCCCTGTTAATAAAGGTAAACACACCCTCCGCCCCTGGCTCAGACTGATACACTCCTTCTTTTATAGAGTTAAACAATTCCCTATAACGTTTTTCGGATGCCGCTATTTCCTTTGTCTTCTCATTCAAGGATTTCGCCATAGCATTAAAGGAATTTGATAATATTCCAATTTCATCTTCTCTCTTGATATCCACCCTTTGGGTCAAATCTCCTGAAGCCATTTTTTCAGTTGCTTCCGTGAGTTTGATAATCGGTATCGAAGTCTTTTTACCGATAAAATATGCTGCCAGTACAAAAGGGAATGCAAGGATTAATAATACGGAGCTTACAATATAATTCAGATTATAAGCGGCTCCATAACCCTCGTCCCTATCGATTTGCGATATCACCCCTAAATTAAACTCAGATAGCCAGCGCCATGCGCCTAATACCATTATGCCGTTGTAATCCTTGTAGCCTTTCGCGTCAAAACCATTGCTGCCAGAAACACACTCCCGAACACCTTTTGTTAATTCACCAGTTTCCCGATCAATGAGTTTCAATTCGAGGGAGCATCTCCTTTTTACGAACCCCATTTCTTTGAGATGGGCAGCAAACCTTGATTCCGTGACCATATATCCGTCTTTATTTACCAGATAGGTCTCTCCTGTCTTCCCTAAATTGAGACTAAGCATCAGATCATTTAAGCTATTCACATCGACTCTGACAGAGACAACGCCGTTTATAAACCCGTCATTATCTTTCAATGGCGTTGAAACAAACATAGTAGGCATGCCAGGTTCTTTCTCCCCAAATTCGTTTACCAACGGGATCTCAGATGGTATGATATCCGACACAAAGGTCTTTCCTTGAATTGCTTTATCAAAATAATCTGTTTTTGAAATATTATTTCCTATTTCTTCTTCTGCAGTAGCAATAGTTACCAATCCTTTGTCATTGCTGATAAATACACCCTTATAACCATATTCGTTCCTTACAGCCTCTAAGTATTGGACAGCATCTTGGTAATCCTTATCCTCTTTTGTAATTTTTACACACTTTATCACTAAAGGATTGTTTGCAATTACCCGCGTATTCATCATCCTTTCGTAAATCCAATTCGTTACTAATTGTGCTTGTTTGTGGCCAATACCATCAAGATTTCGTATGAGTACTTCCTGAAGATCAGATTGTATCCGTGGATAAGCTATAATCCTCAGTAAAATAAACGGTAACAGCGTAAATAGTATCAGCAAAAGAATAAGTCGGTTTTTAATTGAGATATACATTCGTTTCTCCGTAATTTAACAAAATTGCACGCACATATTCATGAATACACAAATATGCACATTTCTTACCACCAGTGTGTGGGATATTCCCTCTTCCCCAGTTTATTGAAAATCACACCAATGAGTACCAAAATAAAGGCGCCAATGATAATCGGATTAAAGATGTACATATATGTGGTACCTAACCCACCGGTTTGAACGGCTATATATGCTGTTGCACCTGCTGGCGGATGGATTGAATAGGTTACCGTCATAAGTACCAGGGCAAGAGCGACACCAAGTGCAATAGACCAAAATGTAACACCAAAAAAATCATTTATGACCACTCCAATGCACGCCGAAAGAAAATGCCCTAACAGAACATTTCTCGGTTGCGCCAGCGGAGACTTATAGGCACCGTAAATCAACACAGCGCTGGCACCGAATGGCCCTATTAGCATAGGGAACTGCCAAAGATAGGCGAGTAACGCAGTAAACCCTATACCCAAAAATGCCCCCCACAAGGAAAGCCATACTTCCCTTGAAGGAATTACAGGATGTGGACTCATAGGTAACTTTTTTATAACTGCACGAATCATGTTAATCCCTCCTATAACTGACATTATTTTTCTTCTCCCCATTTGAAGATTGTCCAAAAACTGTTACATATGCCCGAAAACCTCTTTTTGCCTTCTTCGATGTTCCTTCTATTTTAAATTTTGCGTCTAAGATTTTTTCAATTTCTCGGACTTCTTCTTTTCAAACATCCACAAGATCCTTAATATCTATGCAAACTTCACAATGTAACCTATCGTTTACTTTTACGAAATATGTGCCGATCCTGCCAATAAAAATAAAATGTAATGCATCTTTTTACATAAGAGGTATCAGACTAACACACTATAAAAACGATAATTTTCGTTACCGGCAGAAACACCAATGCGATGTCCAGCCAGGCGGGCCTTTCATTGTGCAATGGTGGTTTCATACACTAAACCTCATTTGCAATTTTAAATGTTATGTAAACTAGTGTTTATATACAATTATAAATATGTGGTTACTTGCAAGCATGGCGACCGAGAATACCGGAGAGGTACAGCGGCGAAGGGGTCTCATACCTTACAAATAACCGTTTCTTCAAATTGGTATCTTGTCACCCATGTTTTTATTTTACGTCAGTAATGCCGATTTGGGTTCGCATGGAAGGACACGAGACTATGGGGTATCCTGAGGAAGCGTCCGGGAGAAAAAGGAAGAGGACTAGATGCTGACCATCGAAGATGGCCAAATGCTTATTTTGCCGATTTCAAGTTTTATTTCCAATCTGCAATCTTATCATTTATAATAATTTTACAT
The DNA here is from genome assembly GCA_030837935.1 of Candidatus Brocadia sp. GTDB lineage: Bacteria > Planctomycetota > Brocadiia > Brocadiales > Brocadiaceae > Brocadia. The sequence goes on along the minus strand of JAUQXU010000261.1, from coordinate 16,003 downwards.
TTTTTGTAATATACTGATACCAAAAGCAAATTGTTTATAATAAACACTCATGGTAAGTTGCCATTGCAGGAAGCAAAGCAGCGAAACACTCTCAAGCAGGGATTGTTACTTCGCGACCGCTCGCAACGACAATTGCACGGCAACTTATTCAGAGGATTCACTATAGTTTGATTACCATTTACAAACAAAAGGAGGCGCCGTGCAGATTAGAAAATCTACAGTGGTCAGGAGGCAGCAAATTGTAGATATTATTCGAAATATTATTTCTTCTAAGGGAATAGAACACGTTACGATAAGCGAAATAGCGGGAAAAATGGGAACCACGAAAGGGGCTATTTACCGACATTTTAAAAACAAAAGAGATATATTAAGTCTGTTAATAGATAATATTGAGGAAACTCTCATGGAAGCCCTAGATAAGGCAATGGCAGAAAAAGACCCCATACAAAATCTTAAAAATATCTTACTTGCCCAGCTTGTTCTCGCAAAAAACCGGCGCAAAACATCTTTCGCTGTTATCATGGGGGCTATGCAGTTTAGTGACCCTTTCATACGGAAAAAGATTTTAAAACTGATACAGAAGTATCTCAAGAGAATAGAAGGCTTGCTTCTGAACGCAACAGAACTTGGGATATTAAATAAAGACATTGATGCTAAGACGTCCGCTATTGTATTTATGGGACTCATTCAGTCTACGATAACCGTGTGGTCATATAAAAATTTCAACTTTGTGCCTCAAAAAATACACGAACAACTCTGGAATATCTATAGCAAGGGAATAGACGCTTAGTTAGCCTGATCTTAGCAATTAAAATAACATAGTAAATCTGCGTCAGATATTCTTAATTATTTGCATGAACTGAATGGACCGTCTTCAGAGATAAGTGGCAACTTAAAGAATGATATCCATCGGCCGGGGATATAAACGGGCTTGTCGGACAATTTCAGGAACTGCATCTTCCCATTCAACGGCCATGATGTGCACACCGGCGATACCTTTGAGTTCTCTGACCTGCTCAATAACCTCAAGGCATATCCTGATACCCTCTTCCTTGCCTTTCCTGGCGGCAGAAGCGGTTGTCATACGATCCATGACCTCATCGGGCACATCCATACCGGGCACGTTGTGCTTCATATGTTTGGCCATACCCGCAGACTTAAGCGGGGCAACGCCAGCAAGGATAAAGGCCTTCTCGTGGAGACCCATGTCGGTAACCATCTTCATCCATTCTTTAAACTTTTTGACATTGTAAATAATCTGGGTCTGTATGAAATCGGCACCGGCAGCAACCTTTTTAGCAAGTCTGATGGCGCGGAATTTAAAAGGGTCGGCAAAGGGGTTCTCGGCTGCCCCGATGAATAATCTCGGCTCGGATACCTTCAAATCCTGACCCGATTGAAATTTCTTTTCATCTCTGAGGATTTTAACCATCTGGATGAGCTGGATTGAATCCATGTCAAAGACCCCCTTGGCCATGGGATGGTCGCCAAATTTCTGGTGATCACCCGTAAGACATAACACATTTTTTGCACCCAATGCAGCAGCGCCCAGAAGATCACTCTGTATGGCAATACGGTTCCTGTCGCGGCAGGTCATCTGGATGATGGGCTCTAATCCGGCATCAATGACTATACGGCCAGCAGCAATACTGGACATACGCACTACGGCAGTCTGACAATCAGTAATATTGAAGGCATCACCGTAGCCTTTCAATATTGCTGCCTTTTTTTCTATTACTGAACGGTCAGCACCCCGAGGGGGGCCAAGTTCTGCCGTAACAGCAAATTGCCCGCTTCGAAGTATTTTTTCTAAGTTACTGCCGGATTTTGTGTCAGTTTTATTTTCAATCATAATCTAAAGACTGTACGTTTTGGCAAGATTTGTATCTATCCTAGAATATTTATTCTTTATAAGATCGTCACATAATTCCACTATTACTTCCTTAAGTGGTCCATCTGGTATAGACCCTCCCTCTTTTATTCCAAAGTAGTCTTTAACTATTTCAATAACACCACAGCAAAGTTTATCTATAGGCTCACAATCGTGCCCTAAGCGACGATGTTCATCAATATCAGCAGCACACTCTCTTAATGCTTGCACTGCAGATTCTTGAGCTTTCGACAGCATAATATTTATACCTCATTATTTTTTTATCATCAGGCGTTCAAAGACCATCTTTCGTGTATGATTTTCTGCGCCAGTTTTCCAACCCTCTTTGGCTATTTATTCAACCACGCATCTTTACTAATGCCTGATTGTCTCAAAAGCCTCGTTAAAAAACCTACGCCAATTTCTGACTCATGCTTATTGGGGATTATAACTGTTTGAGTTCCTTTTCTCATTTTAGGATGTTTTCCACCAAAGAATGGCCCTTCAAACCCAAGCTCTTTCATTCTCGAAACAAATTCCTGCCACGTTACAGGCCTTAATTTCTCCATTAGATAATATGTTCTGCAATGTTAAGGTCGATACCTTCAATTACAGGCAACTCGAGGTTATTCTTTAACCTAAAGACAATCCACTCTTCCAATGCTTCTCTCAGTTCATCTCTACATTTTTCAAGAGTTTTTGCTTTTCCCCATACACCCTGAAGGTCAGAAATCTCTCCCCAGTATGTCCCTTCGTCTTCAATTATTTCATAATGGGCAAGCCCCAGTGCCTTCTGAATATACTCTGTTAACATAGTAGTTTCCTCCTATAAAAACAGGACGGTTTTTATTGTTTTTTCATAACCAAGTGTTCAAGGATCATCTTTCGCGGATGATTTTCCATACCCGTAGTCCAGTCTTTAGGAGGTACAATCGTTTCCATCGTCGCTAAAAGCTGTTGAGTATCTAACTGGTCATATATCTGATGCCACACACAGGGGGTTTCTTGTGAGACCTCGCACTTTCCATTTTGGGAACCCCCGCATGGTCCGTTCAGTAAACTCTTTGCGCATCGGCTTACAGGGCATAACCCGCCTGTGGTTCCGAGGATACAATTGCCACAGCCTGCACACCGCTCCCAAAAGATTCCCTGCTCAACAGGACCGCCCATGAAGGTGGTATTTACACCGGGAAAGATCCTGATCATGGGGAATCTTTCTGCCATGTATTGCACACCTATACCGCAGGCTATAGAAAGGACGGCATCACAGTCCTTAATAACTTCTTTGATGTCCTCTATAAATTCCCACTCACACTGCCGGAGTGTAGAATCCTCTATAACTTCAACCTCCCTGCCTTCCAGTTTCGCGGAAAGGCGGAGTTGTACGGCAAGTTCAGTAACCTGTTTTTCACCACCGGTATGACAAATCGTTACGCATGAACCGCATCCCAGCACACAGACCTTTTTGAAACCAGAAAGCATCTGTTTAATTTCTTGAAACGGTTTTGATGATGCTACAATCATGACAATAATCCACCACAGAGTTTTACAGAACAACACTGAATTATCATAATATTTTTCCCATAAGACAACGATAGGTTCGCTTCGCTTAACCCATCCTGCCAATTATGTTATTGTTTGTAAATTTCTTATATCTTCAACCATACGAAAGGCAAGTTCAAAAACTTCCTTGCCATTCTGCGAAGAAACAAAATGGGTTCTCAACCGTCCCGGATCCATTCCTAAACCTCCAAGAAGCTGGGAAATAAATTTTATTCGTCTTTCAACCCACTCACGATCTTTGCAAAAGTGGCAGATATCACCCTTACAAGCCGTTACCATTACCCCGTGAGCGCCTAGCTCAAACGCCCTCAAGTACAATGAAGGGGCAACTTTACCCAGCCCCAGCACGCCTACCCGCCTGACATGAGAAAAAAGCACATTATCTGTGGCATCGATTTTATCCTCATTACACGCGCTGTATTGGCAATAAAAATTTATAATAAGCGGTTTTACACCCCGGATAGATTCTTCCTGAAAAACAGCTTCAAGAGCGTCTTTTCCACAATCTTCTAACGGCGTTTTAAAGTCGATGGCCTTTGCAGGACATTCGACAACACACAAACCGCAGGATTGACAATCTCCGTCAATATAAGCCGTGGCGTCTCCCTTTTTAATTTTAGGAACTTCAAAGGGGCATATCCTCACGCACGTGAGGCATCCGACGCAGAGATTATCATCTACAAATGCACCAGCGCCGCAGTTCATACACCGCTGTGCCTCCTTTACGGCCGCATTCAACTGGAATCCCAACTCGACCTCATCAAAGTTACTCAGTCTTTCATCTAATGGCATGGTGGGCATCTCTTGTTTCTGCTCTTTCTTGATGAAGGCGATCCTGGATGGAATCACATCAGGAACTGCAGGTTTTTCAGCCCATTTCTCGTCTTTTATTGCCGTATTCCTCAGGGTATTGTGAATCGCAATCGCCGCTTTTTTACCCTGCGCCATTCCTTCAGTCATGGTTCCCCGACCCAACACAACATCACCACCGGCATAGATACCATGCACAGAGGTGCTGAAGTTATGGGGATTAACGATGATCGTACCGCCACGCGTGACTTGAATACCCTCCTGCCCTTTTAGGAAAGAGAGATCCGATGCCTGTCCGATTGCAAGAATGATAGTATCCGCCTCGATGATAGACTCTGATCCTTCGTAAAAGGCTGGATTAAAACGTTTTTGTTCATCAAAGACATATTTCACCTTGAGGGTTTCCAAACCCGTTACCTTTCCGTCTTTCCCGATAATGCGTTTAGGACCTACAGAGTTGTAAAGAACAGCCCCTTCATGAACTGCCTCTTCGATTTCAAAATCGGTCGTCGGCATTTCCTTTCTGGATTCAAGGCAGGCAACGGATACCTTGTTTGGTTTCAGGCGTAATGCCGTCCGTGCACAATCCATCGCGACAGCGCCTCCGCCTATCACCAGGACATTCTTTCCAATCCTGCCACTTCCTGTGGTGTTTACCTCATTTAAAAAGGATACACCTTTAAGGACACCATCGAGTTGTGCTCCTTCGATATTCAGCATACGACTTTCCAGCAGTCCTACGCCAATAAAAATGGCTGAGAATCCCTTCTTTTTCAAACTATCGAAGGTAATGTCTACGCCAAACGTTGTATTGTATTGAATTTCAACTCCCAATTTTTTGATAAATTCGACATCGTTATCAATGGCCGTTCTGGGCAGACGATAGGTCGGCACACCCATACGGAGCATGCCTCCCGGGGTGGAGTTGGATTCAAAGATTGTGCATGAATATCCCAGGAGGGCCAGATCATTAGCAGCAGCAAGTCCTGCGGGGCCAGCACCAATGATCGCGATTCTTTCGGGATATTTCTCCGTGGTTGTTTTCCTGATTTCCTCAGAAAAATTATCGCCAAGAAAACGTTTGAGCCATGCAATGGCGATTGGGGCATCTGTGCTATTCCGCCGGCATTTTGTTTCACATGGATGGGTACAGATACGACCGCATGCTGCGGGCAGAGGATTTCTCTCCCTCACCAGCCGGAATGCCTCACCGAAACGCCCTCTGGCAATAAGCTGAACGTAATCACGGGCATCCTGCCGTATCGGACAGGCCAGGATACACGGCGCTTCTTCGTTTATTTTTTTGTCAGGCGTTGCACATTTATTCGTTACTGTCATAGCCACGTTTTATTTATTTAACAAACCTTCAGAGATTCATGACAAAAAATTTATTATTCCCCCATTACTTTAATAACGAGCCGTTTGCTACGCTGTCCGTCAAATTCGGCATAAAATATCTTTTGCCAGGTGCCGAGGTCTAATTTCCCATCAGTTACCGGCACGATCACCTGATGGCCGATAAGAAGGTTTCTGAGGTGCGCATCACCATTCACCTCGCCTGTCCTGTGATGGTAGTAATCATGGCCTTCCGGGATCAGTTTTAGCAACCACTCTTCAATATCCCGATGGAGCCCTGGTTCGGCATCATTAACGAAGACCCCTGATGTTATATGCATGGCAGAGATCAAAATCATACCCTCTTTAATGCCACTCTTCTGAAATACCCTATCGACTTCTCTCGTAATGTTGATAAATTCATGCCGCCTTTTAGTATTAAACGTCATGTATTCGGTCAGAAATTTCATGTATAAATAGCCCTTTTATATATTTAAGGATACCAGCTAAACGGATAATTTTCAAAATTAAATTCATGCGCAAAGGGAATTAATTTAATGACTTCGGGAAAGGTTGTCAAGGGAAAATGTAGCAACATCTCAGAATACCTGGCGCAGCATAGCCACAACCAAAAAGAGTTACTCCGTGCTGAACAACAATACTAACGTTTATTTTTTGACAAATTCGAAATTCAAATATCAAAATCCGAAGCAAATTCTCATATCAAATGACAGAAATGAGAAACGAGGTTTTTACAGGGGAATAGTATAGAGTAAACTGAGATTAATGATATAATTATCCTCTTACGATTTGGCTTTCTTCATCGTGATATGTTTCTTCCAGCGCGTATTTTCTGTCTTCGGATAATCGGAGCGGTGATGAACGCCACGGGACTCCCTGCGTTTACGAGCGCAGATCACAATAAGCCTGGAAACCAGCAGCATGTTCTGCAACTCCCATCCCTTCGGATTGGCAAATTCCTTGTCCATGACATAACTACACCACATTTCGATCATTTCTTCCGCCTCAAGCAGGTGTTTTTCGTCCCGTTCTATCCCGGCATCCCTCCACATAAGGCTTTTGAGAGAATTTCCAATATCGTTCAGATCCAACCAGCTAATCTTTGATCCACCCGCAAACTCCTGAATGGTGTAAGGGAACAATTCCCGTTTAGAACGCCGGATTGACTCACACGAATCTGTTCCCGCCATATAACCCGTTACCAGCCCCTCAAGCAGAGAATTGCTGCCGAGCCGATTGGCTCCATGCATTCCCGTACAGGCTACTTCACCACACGCGTAGAGTTGTTTGATAGTAGTTCTGGAAAAACGATTGACCTTAACTCCACCAATCATATAGTGTGCGCTGGGACGCACCGGAATAAGATCTCTGGCAATATCAATTCCAAACGATGCACAAATTTCCCTGATCTTGGGGAAACGCGCATACAATCGTTCTTTTGGAATATGACGCACATCGATATACACGTGGGTATGGTCGGTCTTTTGCATCTCTTTCAAGATGCTCTGGCTCACTACGTCTCGTGGCGCCAGTTCAGCCTGCGGATGATACTTTGGCATAAATCTCTCGCCCTTTTTATTTCTTAATATTCCCCCCTCGCCCCGCACAGTTTCTGTAATGAGGAACCGTACTGCCCCGGCAATATAGAGTGTTGTAGGATGAAACTGCACGAACTCCATATCCTGAAGGGCTGCACCCGCCCGGTATGCCATTGCCAGTCCATCCCCCGTAGCAACGTCAGGATTCGTCGTTTCACGGTAAACCTGGCCGCATCCCCCTGTCGCAAGAATCGTTCGCTTCGCCCAGATCAACATGTTTCCTTTCTTTGCGTGCCAGGCAACTGCACCGTTACAAGTTCCATCTTTCGTAATGAGATCGATTAGGAAGGTATGGTCGAAGACCTTGATATTTTTGTTTTCTTTCACAACCCGAATCAGGGTTTGTTCTACTTCTTTTCCTGTCGAGTCCCCCTGGGCATGAATGATACGAGGGAAATGGTGCCCGCCTTCCTGCGTAAAGATCAGATGGTTATTTTCTCTGTCAAATGAAGCGCCCCATTCGATCAATTCGTTCACCCGTCTGGGACCTTCGCTGACTACGGTCTTTATTGTCGCGGCATCACTCAAACCCTGACCCGCATCCAGCGTGTCTTTTATATGTTTCGCTTTAGTATCCTTGTCTGACAGAACGACAGCAATCCCTCCCTGTGCATAGGTCGTATTATTTTCATCAATCTTTTCTTTCGTAACAATCAATACACTACCATGCTTTGCTGCCTGTATAGCGGCGCTGAGTCCTGCAACTCCACTTCCAATTACCAGCACATCGGTAAAGACATGGGCAGTGGTATGACTATCAAAGGAGATAAGGTACCTTTTGGACTCTGCTTCTTTTTTCATAGAACGGATTCTATCTTTAATAAATTTATTTGTCAAAGAAAACGTAACAATTTAGCTTTTTGAAAAACACCTGTCTCTGTAGGTGCGTACCTGCAGGTATTCACACGCAATAAAAATAAAATCCGCTACGCGGTAAAAAAGCCCGAAGGGCTGAAATGATTATAGAACCATGGGCAGATAAAATACACAACCCCGAAGGGGTGAAATAAAAATACCATTACACCGGCATAAAAAACCAATGTCACCCCTGCGGGGTTAACAGGCATGAATGCATCAATTGGCTATAATCATGACATCCTTTCAGGATTTGGAAATTGCAAAGACGTGTTTTGAATCTGCCTCTCCCTGTATATTCGCCCTGATACAGCCACCAAAACACGGCTTTCTATTGAGATTTTTCAAAATACTAAATTGTTACCTTAATCATATATACGACTACCTATCGACAACAAACCCGAACTCCTTCACAGCCTCAATTTCATCGTTGCTAAAAATAGATAGGTCATAGTTTTTATAACGCCCGTAAGATTCAGGAGGTTGGGGCAACCTCTGTAATTCATTCATTTTTACACCCTTGGTATCCAACCCAAGAAAATCTATTAATAATTCTATTTCGCGTCCCGGATTTATGCATAACTTATCAAAATTAATGACGAGAAACCTTTCCTTTAAGAGTTTCTGGCCAAGGGTAATTGCCCTCTTATTTGCCTCATGCCAATACTTAAGTGATCGCCTGGGAAGAGGAATCGTTACATCATGCGCAGCAATTCCAAACATTGTCCCCCAGTTGAATAACTGGGATTGATTATTACTGTATGCCATATCGATGCCATGTCGTATAAGATGTATATACTTAAAATTTTGAAAATATTTATTTAAATATTCAATATAAATATGGGTATTGGGTTCTTTCCACCCCCAACCGATGTAATTAGCATGGTCACTTATTTTTGAGCGGAACATAGCTATACCTCTCTTAATTGGCCACAAACCACGACCCGCACCCAAGTAATCGTGCCCCTTGAACATCATTTCAACAACGGCACCTATGATAAAACTCAATTCTTCATAGTGGAACTTTACATCAGCAGTCATTGCTTTTTCAAATATGGTGAGGCCTTTGAAAATTTGCGATTCTTTTCTCACCGAATTTTTTAAAAACCAATGAGGCCTCTTAAACAGAAGGGTAAACCATAAATTATCACGAGCGACGTTAAGGTCTTTTCCCAGATAAAAGCCGAGTTGTATTAAAATTTCGGCGATAACCCTTGTGCCGCTCCCACCAATCCCGCCAATCGCAATCGGACCTAACCAGCTTGATTTATTATCATGAAATTTTCGTTGATACATTTGTCTCTTGCTGAAATAACATTCATAGGAACTATTTTATGGAGTACTTCAGTTTTCCATATCGCCTGACGTATCTCCTCGCTGCTCTTTACTCCAGTGAGTCAAATCACGCCCCAACAGCTCGCTCAAACTTTTTACCTCCGGGGCAAACTCGTCTTGCAAGCGCTTCCGCAATTCGGGAGACATAGGCTGTCGGGAAATATATTGTGTGTTTAATTTTCTAAGCCTGTTAAGTAATGCTTCTCGTAATGATCGAGGCAAGAGCAACCTTCCAATCATACGCATTGCCGAAGAAGGTGTTATTAAGAAGCGCTGAAGCGTTTTGCTGCGTACACGTTTGTTTGGATTAATAATTTTGAAATCCGGCTGAAAACTGACGTCCACATCCAGAAATCTGAGCGTTTCCCGGTATACTTTTTTCGTATCCCTTTTAAAGTCATCATAAATTATTACATGAACATTATTCCTGCCAAAGGTATCAAAATATCTCTTTACCTGTTCTGTGAATTTCACAACTTCATGGTGGAGGAGTTTCCTCCCGATTCGTATGTGCTTAGGAATCAGCTCGCCATTCCTTCTTTTCTCTTCTGCAGCAAGAGATGCTTCAAAATCTAAAATATCCTCATCGCCATTATAAATAAGTTGAGAATAACGCGAATAGAGAAAATCCACAGGGTTCCTTAGCATGATAATAATTTTAGCGTCCGGACAGAATGCCTTTATGTTTAATGGCGCATTCTTTGAGAACAAATAGTAAACCGAAGCTTCCCCCGCAACCTTCTTCTCACCTGCCTCTGCAAAGAAAGAGAGATATTTTTCTCTGTCAAGAAAGGGATCATCCGGTTTTAATAAATCGTTGGCAAAATGATGGCTTTCTTTAAAAGACGGCATAAAGATGTCAGGATGTTGCCTCAGATATTCTTGCATTGCGGTAGTGCCGCACTTTGGCGCACCCACGATAAAGAACACAGGTTTTATCATCATTTTCTCCGTAGCTTAACTATCCCTAGTGCAGTGGAATGGATTCCAATCATTTTATATACCAATACGGCCAACAAAATATTACAGATAATCATGCTGCTTGCTGTAGCAGTTGCTGCTCCTGTCATACTCCATTTAGGGATTAATATGGCATTCATAATAATTTTCAACACCGCACTGATTCCCATACCAACGGCTGCGTTACGTTCATGTCTGGCCATAATGAGCAATAGACTTACGGAACCCATGGAGGCATTGGCAAGTTGGCCCACGGATAAAATTACAAGAGTTGTTCTGCCTTGTGTGAAGGCCTCTCCAAAAAGGAGCAGAAACCAGTGACCAAATACTATAAGGACGAGACCGATGGGCAGAGAAAATAACAGAATTAGACGGGCGCTCTTTGTAACGACGTCCTGTAAATTCTTCATGTCTTTTGCTGCAAAGAGACTTGCTACGGTGGGTGCAAGCGAAGTATTGACAGCCAGCAAAATAAAGGTAATAAATTCAGCCCCGCGATTGGCTACTGAATAAATACCCGCCTCTTTTGGTCCCTTTATCGCTCCGAGCATAATTATATCCATCCTGGCATTGATTATCTGTATACCTGTGAGTAACATTAAAGGTAAAGCACTTTGTATCCATTCTCGTATTTTATAGGAAGGGTATGCTTCTCTGATAGGTTGTGGAAGGGATTTAAGCAACACCATCGCTCCTACAAAGAAGGCAATTCCTGTAGCTGCAATGTTTATTCCCAATGTCCAGGGTGCAGTTAAACTCCTTCCAAAGAACACGTATGCAGCACCAATAAAACAAATAAAAAGGATTGGCTGAATGAGCATTTCCGGCATTTGTCCGGCTATTACCTTGTTAAGCCCTCTTAATACTGCCTGCCTTAGTCTGATAAGTGTGACGAGGGGAAGTGAGGCCAGGGCTACCAAAAGGGAGATTAAGACCAACGAATCCCGGCAACTCATTAAAAAGCAACTGATTAAAGCAACCAATAAAGCCAATACGGATGAAACGATAAGCACCACCTGATTAGACCAACGCAAGAGACCTCTCATTAAACGCCATTCAGATTTGGTTTCGTATATGACAACTTCCCGAACAAGCAGTTTGTCCAGTCCCAATGCTCCAGGAACTGCAAGTAAACTTACCCAGGTCATGGCATAAGCGTAAGCGCCGTAACCTGTCGTGCCCAGCAATCGGGCGAGCAATAATCCTATAATAAATGATAACCCGGTAGAAACAATTCTGAGCCCAAAAGTACCTGATGCACCCCTGGCAATACTACCTTTCATGCCGGCAAATTTGAAAAGGATTTGATATAAGGATTTTATAGAGCAGCTTACTTTGGCAGAAGTATTCATAATCTGAATCTGGAAGATACAGGAGTTCATTGTTTTAAATAATAAACGTTTATTTCTGGGCTGTTTTGAGTCCTTTTTAAGTGTTTTTACGTATTTTGATTTTCCTTGATTCTATCAGTAATTTCAAGTCATTCAAGGAAATTTAATCTTTGTCTTTATTGTTCAATTTTGATGTGTTTTTATAACTAAGTACGACATGAGCTTTTAACAAAAACCAATTAACGGAGGGTATAAATTATGAAAAAGTTTACCCTTAAAATAGCCGAAGGCGTGCTTAAAGACCACAAAAAACAGAAGCTATCGTCTAAAGAGGAGATATGCCTTAAGAAATCGCATGAAATCTATTTAGAACAACAATGGTGCTCATTAGAAATTACTTAACCGGACAAAACTGTGATGAAATAAAAAAGAAACGAGGTATAATAAGGCAAATAGCTATGGATTTGTTATATCGGATTGATGGACCAAGCGGAACCGAGATTGGAGAAATGATACGGGTAGACTGTAGTATTGTGCGCCTGGGGAGAAAACGATTATGAGAAAAATTGAAAGGCGGCAAGCATCTTTCTCAGATTATCAAAAGAGTTAAGACTGATTTGTAAACATAACCCCATTTGTTTTTTTCGACCCCTTTTGTTTACGTTTCTCGTTTTTTTAAAAGGACGGCGGTATGTATGATCATTTCGAAAAGGATTAAAATCGGCAGGGCCAAGGTCGGCAGTGAGCAACTGCTTGAATATATCCAGAAATATTTTAATGATACCCTGGAAGGAGAAGTGCTGCGGTTTGCAATCATAGGGGCGAGTGGCGCTACTTTGGTTGTGGACGTCTCGATCAAGGTGGACGACACATCGCAAAAAACTAAAAAGGATGGGAGGAAACGCTCACATGGCTAATCAATTTGTTGTCGCCCATATTATTCCAACGGGCGTAAAAGCAGATATTGGCGGATACGTTGGAGATGCAACGCCCGCAACCAATGTAATTGCAGCGATTGCCGACAAGGTAATTTCCCATCCGAACGTGGTAAATGGGGTTGTGCTGAACCTTGCAAGAAAGAACGTCCTCTACGTCGAGGGATACGCCCTGGATATGTTTTTTAAAGGCGAAGTCGAATTAAAGGAGGTGGAGAGAAACCGGATCGGGGTTGTCCTGGATAAGGGCATAGAGGAAGATGGATATAACCTGGCCGTCAATACCGTTAATGCATTACGAACGGTTGGCGGAGTAGAGGTCGTCTGTCTGCTAAAGACAAAAAAAGAGGTACAAACAAGGGCGATTAAAACAAGAAGCAATTCTTTCGTCGGTGAGGTTGCCCATGAAGATGCGCTTATCGACGCGTGCAGAAGCGCAATTAAAAAGGGTGCGCAGGCGCTTGCAATTTCTCTCGCTATACAGATACATATACGGGATTTGAAGGCGTATTTTGCAGGAAAGGGGGCAAACCCTTACGGAGGCGCAGAGGCTATTATTTCGCATCTTGCCACCGCCACCTTTGGCATACCCGCCGCGCATGCGCCGCTTTTGAGCAAATACGAGATTTACAAGGAGACACACAGCGGGACGGTTGACCCACGGGCCGCTGCAGAAGCCATCGGCCCGGCTTATCTTGGATGCGTTTTACAGGGACTTGACAGGGCGCCAAGGCTGGTTGCCTGGGGCGGCGACGTACGTGTTGCAGACGTCAATGCAGTCGTCCTTCCCCACACCTGCATGGGAGGAATTCCCGCGCTGGCTGCGCAAAAGTGGAAAATACCTATCATTGCCGTGAAAGAGAACACCACCGTGATGAAGGCTACGCCGGAGGCATTAAAGATGAAGAACGTTATCATGGCAGAAAATTACTGGGAGGTCGGCGGGATTCTTGCCGCGATGAAAGAAGGTATTGACCCACGGGAATTAAGAAGACCCGTAAAAAAGTTAACCATCAAATAACCTGCAAGTTTATCGAGGCCGGGGTTCAGACCAATCAAGCACATTCGGAGCCACAGATTCTTTATGCGGGTTTGCAGGTAGGTGCAGTCGTAACAATTGTTACGGCAAAGCGACACAATCTCGTACACCACGAGCCCCCCTGTACCCAATCCAGGAGCGGGGGGTCAGTTTGTACAGCACAGAGGATCGACCTCATAGATTTTCTTGATGCAATCGCGCCATTATTTTGAGGGGATGCGTCTTGGTTTGTATTCAGATACGTCGATTATCTCGATTGCTTCATCAGTTTCATCAAGCGGCTGGTCGCCTGGTTTGAGAATACCCTGTTTTTTGCGTAATCAGCGACGTATAAGATATTGAAAGGGAAAGGGAAAGGGAAAGGGAAAGAGTTAAATACTTTGAAAGAAATCAAAACAGATAAGAATAAATAAATTTTTTATTTGCTTTGTTACACAATGTTTGATATTTTAAGACAATGTTGTTTCATTGTATGTTAAAGTCGTATTACATATTGGTGTTATAGTAAAGCTACAAGGTTTACAACCTCGTAGCTTTTTTTGGTTTTATTTTTTTTCATGTGAGAGGGGGTGATTTAAGAATGGCAACTGGAACCGTAAAGTGGTTCAATGACAAGAAAGGATTTGGTTTTATCTCCCAGGATAACGGTCAGGATGTTTTTGTACATCAAACCTCAATCCAGGGTGAGGGGTTTAGAACCCTTGCAGAGGGAGATAAGGTCGAGTTCGAGGTCATAAAGGACCAGAAGGGCTACAAAGCCACAAACGTCGTCAAATTATAAGTTTATTAAAAAGCGCTCTCTTATATTTTAAAGGATAATCAATTGCAAGAGTTTATGGTGTATAAAAATATGGAGTAGTCATTTAACGTATCGTTATTATTGCGACATGACCGCCCCAATATCGGTAAAAGGATATTGGGGCTTTTTGTTTGCTGGCTGAAAAAGATTTTCTGTAACACGTTAGTTTTTTGAAAAATAGCCCCGTAGAGATGAAATGTGTATAGAAAATTGTTGCCTAAATTCTGATATCAACAATTTTTATGGAATCGGGTATTTGTTTTGTCGTATATGCATCCAATTCCTTTGTTAATAGAAGGAAGTCTGGGGTGTATTTCTTTATTTCTTCGATACCTATTACATGATAACCAAATATTCTGATTTTTTTTTCGTTGTCAATAATCGCAACCAGATCTAATTCCTTATCCTGTATGACAAGATAGGCCATCTCCATGAGGTCTGTTACACCATAGATAGCAACAGAATTTTTACCATAAAAAGGGATGCTCTCTATCTTATTTTCAACATCTTTTTTGACAGCTTTATAGAAATGAAAATTCCTGTCAAAAAATTTATAGGCAATTTGAGTTCTTTCGGCAATTCCTTTGGGAGTCAGAATATACCGTATTCTTCGGGGATTGACACCCAACATTTTTACCAAACCCCTCTTTGTCAGTTTTTTCAATGCAAAATTTATAGAGGCTACATTAATGCCCAATTGCAGAGAGAGTTGCCGTTGGGAGATATGCTCTCCGTTTTCAATCGATTGAAGTATGTTGTATTGAGTAATTTCTTCCTGGTTAGACATACATTATTATCGTAAGCGCTGAAAGAATGTTATGGTGCTGCGTACGTTGGCTCAAGTTTATTCTGCAGCATAGCATTGATAGGCAAAAGGAATGAACCGGTACGCCTTTCTTTTAAAACGGGACAAATGTTTTTTATGCCGGGGTCGCGTGTGAGTGATAAACCAACAAGCTGTGATTCTATTCATGTTTTATGAATTCCTCCCGCAGTTTTATTTTCTACGGGAGGAACGGGGGTCTCTCAATTGGGTGATGTGAGAGATTGTTGTTTACAATGGCAAACGTTTATTTTTCTAAACGTTTACTATTTAAAACACATTCCCGGGAAATGTCAACGTAAAAATATAAAAAGTTCTACTTCTTTGCGTTGAGTTCTTCTAATGTTTCCTGTGCGAGTTCTCTGACAGAACCATCTTCGTCGTTGAGGGCGTTTTTTATAAATTCAATAGCGGCCTCGCCACCTACTTCACCTAATGCCTCTACCGCACTTTCGCGCACCCATGGATCCCGATCTTTGAGCGCTGTGGAAAGGGGATCGACAATGCTTTTATCGCCGATATCCAGCAATGCATCAATAGCACTCAATCGCACGTCTTCCGTGGGGTCATTCGCCAGCGCCTTTGAGATGACTTCAATCGCTTTTTTGTCTTTGCTTTCTCCTAAGGCTATAATTGCATCCTCCCTCTTGCCCGGATCTTCATTTTCCAATGCATCCTTTACGAGAGACTCAAAGGGCTGCTGCTCCATTTTCGGTCTGTCTTTTTTTG
>JAUQXU010000260.1 GCA_030837935.1 Candidatus Brocadia sp. | reverse complement strand
ATGGGGTATGGTAATATGATAAGCATCACAACTAAGACCGTAGCCAATAATTTCGGCATAGATATTTGCATTTCTCTTCATTGCATGATCAAGTGATTCTAAAAGAAGCATGCCTGCACCCTCACCCACCATCATGCCTTTCCTGTTTTTGTCAAAAGGTTGACATATCTCAGGAGAAATGGCACCGAGCCTGGCAAAACCCGTATAAGCAACTTTTGAAAAAGGGTCAGAACCACCGGCCATCATCATGTCCACCCGTCCAAACTTAATTAAATCATACGCATATCCAATTGCATAATTGCCAGCTGCACAGGCGGTAGGGATAATAGTGTTGGGCCCTTTAAAACCAAACTCAATGGCAACATTAGCCGGAATATTATTGCACGGATGCATTAAAAACAAATCAGGGTCTACCTTATCTTCACCATCTTTATACCGAATATAATTAACTTTTTCCAGGATTTGTATTTCACCCGCAGTCGTCCCTACAGAAACTCCAATCCTCTCCAAATCAACGTTATTCAGAATAAGCCCGGCATCGTTTAAGGCAAGCTTTGTGGCTGCAATGGCAAATTGTGAAGCTTTACCAATCTTTTTAAGGGCGCCGTTTTTTATATAATCTGCATAACTGAAGTTTTTTACCTCACATCCCTTATGAACCTTATATCCGGAAGTATCAATGCATGATACTTCGTCTACACCAGATACCCCAGCAATGAGGGCATTCCAGAATACATCCTTCCCTGACCCGATAGGAGTGATCATTCCCACTCCTGTTATAACTACACGTTTATCCATAGGTATTATTTTATCAACTAGATACTAATGTATTTTTATCGGCAATTCCAAAAGTCAACGTTGCCTTAGCAACTGCTTTTTCATCAACCTTTACCGATGCCTGAACAATTGCTCCCTTCGATACGATCTTTTCAACGTTTATTTCTACGAAGAGTTGATCGCCGGGAAAAACTGGTTTTGTAAACCGCGCATTATTAACTGATGCCAGCAGAAAAACTTCATCCCTATCGTTTTTGGCAGGGAGACTTTTTTTGAACAGGATGATCGAAGCTTGTGCCATCGCCTCAATAATCAGTACCCCAGGCATAATGGCAAAATCGGGGAAATGTCCAACAAATACCGGCTCGTTGCCAGAGACATTTTTTACGCAGACAATTCTTTTTCCCTCTTCAAACTCAATAACTTTATCTATAAACAAAAAAGGATATTTTTGAGGAAGAAGAGATCTTATTTCCTCGAAAAACATCATTTTATATAGTCCACCATCTCATTAATCACAAACGCGTTACTCTTGAAATTGTCACACTATCTATTAACACATTACGATGAAAGTTTTCCGCTTTCCGACAGAACAGACTTTGTTAAACCGATTGTAGCGCTCAACGATGTAATATCGACGAGTTTTTCTTCGGGAATTTGCACTTTAAATTTCTTTTCAATAAGTGCAAGAATTTCAAGGGCTAAGAGAGAATCGATTTCAAGATCTTTAAAGAAATTCGCATCTCTTTTATCCCAAATTTCCTTTTCATCTAATTCTGTAACCTCAGCAACTATGGCAGTTACACCTTTTTCAATTTCTTCAGTGTTCAAAATTCTCCTCCTCCAAAATAGACAACGCTAACCATTAATCAGCTATGACAACCTAAACTTAGCGAAAGATAGTAGCAGACATAGTTTATATTGTCAATAATATTCTTTAGCTAATGTAAATTTTCATTTATCGCAATCCCGTTACTGCGTCTGATAATATATATTATGTTACAATGACGAAGAAGGACGTCCCAAACATCCTTTCTCCTGTTTAAATTTTATCGTAACATAACGACACCCTATTTTGCCCTTCTTGATGCCCTCTTTTCTTCTCGCAATTCTTGCCGTCTATATCGAGACAATTCTCTTAATGCCTTATATAATTGCATTTCCAACATCGTTTCGTATTTAGATAATTCTACAATTCTGTTTTTGTTTTCAATTATTTTTAAGGCCTTTAATTCTGCCAGTTCTTTACCAGTCCTCTTTCTCGTCCGGAAAAATCCCTGGTCATATTCCTGAACGCAAGACCTATCATATTCCATTACCTGTCTTTCAATTTTCAAACATCGCTTCAATCGCCAGACACTTGAAACAATGTGGTCCACAATAAGCAATTCAACCTCATCCGATGGTTTTAGCTCTTTAGCAAGCCTATTTCTGATTTCATCGAGATCAGACTGTCTTTCCTCATCTATTAATATTTCATTGCTAAAGATATATTCTTTTCCGGCATTTTCCAGAGGTTTCATAGACCCTGATGGTGACTTACTTTCTGTATCCTCTGTCTTTGCGAAGCTTACTATCCCAGATGATTCAACGATGGTATCCATTATCTTGTCTACTTTATCTTTGGCAGAAGACTCTCTGTTTTTTCCCCGCAAAATATCTTCCTTTAAAATCGTTGACATTGCTCCTCCTTTCTAATCCCTAAAATACTTGGTTACATATGCAGAATAATATCTCATAATCGATTAGACTATTCAATAAAATATTTTAATGTTTATTAAGTTATTGCTGAAGCATCTCAATATATATTAATATTTTATTTTATGTGCAAATATAAATAACGCTTGAGATATGTGTAATATCGAATAAAATTACGTAGCAGGTATTTAGCACCGTTTTTTAACTTTTATAAAACACGCGGGATGAAAATTAACGAAATATTTAAGAGCATTCAAGGTGAGACGTCTTATGCAGGCTTGCCTTGCACATTTATCCGTATAGCGGGTTGCAATTTACGCTGCAGTTACTGCGATACTATGTATGCCTATGAAGATGGTACAGAAATGGCGGTCAATCTAATTCTTGAAATTACCGCCAACTTCAAATCAAGGCTTGTTTGTATAACGGGAGGCGAACCTCTATCGAACAAAGACACACCATTATTAATCAACGAGTTGCTAGAAAGAAATTATATTGTATTAGTCGAAACAAATGGTAGCTACGATATACGCAAGGTATCGCAAAAAGCGATTAAAATTATGGACATCAAGTGTCCGGACAGTAATATGAGTCACTTGATGCAGTGGGAGAATATCAACTATTTGACAAAATCAGACGAAATAAAATTCGTTTTAAATTCACGAAAAGATTATGAATGGGCAAAAGTGGTAATAAATAAATATCATTTACCTGAGGTTGCCACGGTATTGATGGGAGCCGTTTTGGGCGCAATTTCTCCAAGATCGGTTGTCCAATGGATTTTGGAAGATAATCTCGATGTACGATTTCAACTACAACTCCACAAATATATCTGGGAACCACAAACAAGGGGCGTTTAATAACGTGAAGGATGCCGCTATTGTACTCGTTAGTGGTGGTATGGATAGTTGCGTAACCGCAGGTATTGCTAACGCACAATACCAACTTGCGATGTTACACGTTAATTACGGCCAGCGTACAGAAGTAAGAGAACTTAAAGCATTCCATGATATTGCAACATACTACAAGGTTCCCAACGATAGAATACTCATATCTCATATCGATTACCTAAGCAAGATTGGGGGATCAAGTTTAACGGACCAGCGCATGGATGTTCAAGATGCGCAGTTCCCTCGTAAAGGAATTCCCACCTCGTATGTTCCTTTCAGAAACACACTCTTCTTAACAATTGCTGTTGCATGGGGCGAAGTTATTGGGGCAAAAAAGATATTTATCGGCGCAGTAGAACAAGATAGCCCTGGCTATCCCGATTGCAAACCGGTCTATTATGAAATTTTCAATAACCTCATCAAGGTGGGAACAAGGCCTACCACCCGCATTGAGGTAGAAACACCCCTTATTCACAAGAGCAAGTCGGAGATCGTAAAAACAGGCGTTTCTCTAAAAGTTCCACTCCATTTAAGTTGGTCGTGTTACAAGAATACTGAGACGGCGTGCGGAGTATGCCATAGCTGTTTTTTGCGGTTAAAAGCCTTTAAAGAAGCCGGTATCAAAGACCCGATTCCTTATGTTTGACGGAAATTTACACTCTTGAGATTTTGAGTGTGCAATTCATTGTATAATTTTAAATTTTACGATTGCAAATCTGATTTCACTTTGTATAATTCATCTGAACATAGGCAGATACAATTAAAGTTCTGGAGCATGACAAGAAATTACGACCTTACTATAGGATTACAGTGAACAACCTGGTAAGATATTTAAAAACAATATCAACCACATGCCTTTGGGTGGCTATTTTTACTGCTGCCCTTTCAAATGCTTATGCCTTCGATGAGAATCGCATAGACCTCACCATTACAAGATTCCTTGATTCCCTTTCCTATAAATATAAGGGATTTGATATAAAGGTTGCAGAGGTTTCAATTGGCGAAGCATATGATGATAACATCACCTTTGTAAAAGAGGATAAAAAAGATGACTTCACAACATATTTGGGACTTGTACTTGGTGTAAACTATAAAGGAAAAACAAGGACTTTTGATTTAACAGGTCATATAAACAGCATAACCTTTGCTAAAAATAGTGATTTCAATAACGTTACACAACATATAGATTTAAATTTCAGAAATGAGTTTTCAAAACGCGACCGCATAAGTTTAAAGAATGTCTTTACGTACTACGAATCGCCTGAGGCTTCTGCGTCTGGGGAGGATGATTATTTCTCGCAACAATTTGGAAGAGTAGGGGGACGATTCGAATATTACAAAAACAGGTTTCACATGGATTATTCAAATGATATTGCCAAACACATTTCGATCAGTATGAACTATGATAATGAGATAAGTATTTTTTCTGGGGGAACGGTCAGGCCAGATTCATTATTGAATAGGCCGGGTTTTGACCTGAAATATGTATTTAGTCCCACCGCAACTATCTTTTCCCTATCATACAGCTTTACCCATATAGAATTTGATACTGATAACAATGCCATAATTAACTCAATTGGCCCGGGCATAAGACAGTATATAACAAAAAAACTTTATTTTGATGGGAAAACAGGAGTAGATTTTATTGATTCTTTCGATGATAAAAACCTTACCAAGCCATTCTTTCTGACGTCATTGACATATATCATGAACGAAAGAACCCAGGCACGAATTTCGTTTGACAAGAGATATGATTCAAATCCTTACGTTGAAGACATATTTAATAACTGGCGCACTTCGTTCTCTCTGACACGACAAATATTGGAGAGACTGGGCTGTTCATTATCGATTCGTTATGGTGATGGTGTATATGTTTCCAACGATTATGCGGAAGAACTGTTGGTTGGGGGATCTTCTTTAACGTACCAGATAAGCAGGAATTTAAAAGGGTCTTTGAGCTACACATATACAGATCTGAATAACAACGTTGAAAATGGCGGGTATTCAAAAAATACCGTGTTTATCGGATTAACTGCAGGATTTTGATATGCTAAAAGAACACAATACACTCCTTAGAGGGGTAATGATATTTATCGACCTTTGTATTGTCGTTGTGACTTTTTTCCTTGGATTTTTCTTAAATAAGCAATTTAATTATTTCTACGAAGAACTAGGTCTTTATATTATTCTTTTGCCCACATTACTTATCATATGGGGAATTCTTCTTTACTATTTTGGGATGTATGATTCTTTTAGGACTAAACAAATACTTGATGTCTTATTTATCGTTACTGAAACAACTTTTGTTGGAGGTAGTATTTTTGGGAGCTTCATTTTCATCACAAAGATTGAATCTCTCAGCAGGTTACATATATTTTACTCATTTTTGCTTGCGGCACTAACGATTAGTATTGAAAAGGTCATTTTGATACTGTATTTTCGATATCAGCGTAAGCAAGGTCTAAATATAAGAAATATTTTAATTGTCGGTACAGGCAAAAGGGCTCAGCGTTTTGCAAACTTAATTAATAAGCACAATGAATGGGGCATTAACATTATCGGCCTTGTGGATGAAGATGCTGCTAAAATAAATAATATAATTTGTGAGCATAGGGTAATAGGTTCCTTTAAGGACGTGCCTGATATCATCAAAAACAATATTGTAGATGAAGTTATGTTTATTGTTCCTCGCTCGTGGCTCAGCAAAATTGAGGAGTTAATGTATAGATGCGAGCTAGAAGGACTAAAGGTGAGTGTTGCTCTGGATTTATTTGAACTTAAGTTATCCAAGGCAAAATATAGTTACCTGGATGATTTCCCCATACTTACGTTTGAAAGTACACCGGATCAGTTGATACGTCTTTTGATAAAGCGCCTGTTTGACATAGTTTTTTCCGGTATTGCACTTATCATATTATCACCGATTTTTATCGTTGCCGCCATAATCATAAAGACCTCATCAAAAGGCAATGTGTTCTTTAAGCAACAAAGATGCAGCCTGAACGGGAGAAAGTTTATTCTCTATAAGTTCAGGACAATGGTTCAGGATGCTGAAGCTAAACTTAACGACCTCCTTGTATATAACGAGATGGATGGGCCTGTTTTTAAGATGAAGGATGATCCGAGAATAACAAGGGCAGGAAGATTCTTAAGGAAGCTCAGCATCGACGAACTTCCACAATTATGGAACGTTTTTAAGGGAGATATGAGCCTGGTCGGTCCAAGACCATCAATTCCTACAGAAGTAGATAAATACAAGCCTTGGCAGCGAAGGCGACTAAGCATGAGACCTGGAATAACCTGCCTCTGGCAGGCATACGGAAGAAATAAAATAACCGACTTTAATGAATGGATGAAGCTGGATTTAGAGTACATTGACAGTTGGTCGCTTTGGCTTGATTATAAGATCCTTTTAAAGACAATACCTTCAGTATTATTTGGAACAGGAGCGAAATAGTTCCATTTAAAATCTATCTTAAGTTGCCCGGTGAATACTTTTTTTGTAAAAAATCCTGCTTTTTTATTCTAAAAACAGCCAAAAATCGGTTAAGTAAAATAACAAATGGTACTTTGAACAATTTTACATAACTAACTGGAAATCCAAGTTCTTTTAATCCTTTTTTATGATAATCCCAAACTTCTTTCCTTTTCCGCAAAAAAAAGTTTTTAAAGAGATATCTGTAATAAGCTCCCATCTTTTTCGTTAGTATTTCGTTGTACTCTTGTTCGCTTAAATAGGTACGACCATATTTTTTAAATATAATGAGTTCTCCAAGAATGTAAGTATTCAATCTCCGGGCATATGTCGTTTTTGTCTCATTATGTCTTCTTGTAAAGGTAAGAACTTGGTGCACAAAGCCAAAATCAGAATCTTTTAAAACGTCGTAACACGCCTCCTGATCTGCGTGGAGATTGCTTTCATTATAAAAAGGCTTGCGTGCCCGAATTAAATCGGACCGAATGAGAATGGTAGTCGGTGAACCAAATATGTATGGCCCCCCTAAAAAACGAGAACGGCAAATCTCCTTGCCTGAAACCATGGTGCTTGGGTAGGGCAACCCATCGCAAGATACATATCTCTCTTCAAGACGATAAGATCCAACAATTCCAACAGTAGGGTTAGATTCAGCAACCTCTACCATTTTCCTTATACAATCCGGGAACAACCAGTCATCAGCTTGTACGATTTTACAATATTTGCTTTCCGGGGAAATAAGACGAAATGCGTAATTATGATTTTTTATTACATCTAAGAGTTGTGTAGTATTATGGATGCGAATTCGCTGGTCTTTTCTTGCGTATCTTTCTGCAATTTCTAAGGTACGGTCAGTACTACAGTTGTTCACAATGACGTATTCCCAATTATTGTAAGTTTGAGCCAATACACTCTCAATACATTCTGCTAAGTATTTTTCGCAATTATATACAGGCGTCAAGATGCTAACCAACGGTTCAGAAGTTGAATTCATAAATTAATTCCCGAATATTTTATGCAGAGATAACTCAATATCCATTATACTTTGTGTTTTGGCGATGTCGATTTACAAACAACAACATATAATACCAGATACATTTTTATTAGTCTAATAAATATCGTTATATGCCACGAGTGTCAAGTCAAGCATACAATTCCTTATTGACAATCTTATAAGAGCAAGGTATTATTTATAATATGCCAAATATCAGCAGCCGCACGATCAACGGGCATACTTATTACTGCGTCGTTCAATTCAGGCGTATCAACCCCAAAACCTTGCTTGACCATGCAAAAATACCTGGGACCGGCCATTGAGGTTATTCAACAGGGTCATTTATCATCGCATCTAAACGAATTGGAGGTATTATACTATGGATTATGACATTGAGGCCGATTGGCTTTTAAATGAATATTGCAACTTTAATTGCGGATATTGTTTTGATTCCGCAGACAAGCTGAAGAAATATAAGGGCAACGTGGATACTCAAAAAGTAGTTGACGGTTTCAACAACACAGGGATGAGATGGATGATCCACATGTCAGGCGGTGAGCCATTATTCTTTCCTAACATTGTTAACTTATGTAGTGAATTAACAAAAAATCATTTCATAAGCATGAATACAAATTTGAGTCATAAAAACATATATGAATTTGCTCAACGTATAAATCCAGAAAAAGTTCGTTTCATACATTGCAGCCTTCATATTCAAGAAAGAGAGAGATTAAAATTAGTACAGGATTTTATCGAGAAATACCATTATTTAAGGGAAAAAGGATTTT
>JAUQXU010000259.1 GCA_030837935.1 Candidatus Brocadia sp. | reverse complement strand
GATAGCATTCGCTCCTTTATTTCTTCCGGCTTCAAATGGCCAACAATAGTGATATGCCTCATGGCTATGCCCTCCTTTAAAAGTTTTAACCTCCGAAGGAAGTATAGCATGTTTATTTAATGTTTGAAAGCGAATTAGTATCAATCCATTCACCAATTCCAGCCTCACCAATATTGATCTCCTGGCCACCCCCAACAAGACACACGATTACCGCCCAATCGGGATGACGATTGAGGCAGGAAATAAGAAATTCTGGCTCAGAGTGTTTAAAACCGGAAATATCTTTTTTCCTGCGCATGAATGAAGAAGTCTGTTCAGCATTCCAGGCTCGCTGGGCTTCGTCAAACAATGCGACATGCTCTTTTGGTGGATTGGGGTCGCGAAGACATTCATCGCGAAATTCATGAACATTCTGGATGAATGCTTTCACTTTGCTACGTGCTTCACCAATTTTGATTTTGTCAACACCCTCATATCCACGCAGAACCTTGTCCCGAGCAAGTGCTTCACGGAGAATTCTAACAAGTGGTCCATTGCCAGAAAGGAAAACGCTGTAAAGGTCATCAGACGGATCAATGTGTTTTGTGGCAATATTGAGACCAACAAGTGTTTTCCCAGCTCCGGGTACACCAGTTATAAAACAGATTGCTTTATGGGATTTGTTCTTTGACAAACGAATAATCTCAGCAATCGCATTGGATGTCTTGCTCAAATTTATCGCACCTGCATCACTGCGCGATATCTCTACAACTGAATGATCATTGTAAAGCGCTACTGCTGCTTCGATGATTGTCGGAGTAGGGCAATACCGCCCACTCTCCCACTGTGATCGATCAATGTCGTTGCCACAAGCAAAGCGTAATACATCTTCTATTACTTCGTCGAGAAGATCGATATTGGTCTTAATTGGATGAAATAGCTTGTCGTTTCGCGGTGAAAGAGCAATAATAGGCGCTATATTTGTCGCCTCTGTGGCGATAAGAACCGGAGCGATGAACTGTTCGTGGCTTGATTCGTGGAAGTTCTTCAAATCTAACGCGTAGTCGCATGTTTGATCCGTAGCATGCGCGGTGAATTCTCTCTCACCAACCTTGAACTCAAGAACAAAGATTACTGGTCCTATCAGGAGTACAATGTCAATACGTCGCCCCATTCGAGGAATTGAGTACTCAAAATAGATTGTTCCCTGACGAGATGACAGAACTTTACGCATAATGCTAATTTCCGAAAGCCATGCACCGCGTTGGGTATGTTCTACGGAGAAATTACTGTTTAATGCCAGTTTGCCAAGTATCTCTTCAGTTGAAGATTTCAGGAAATTTGCGATAGAGTCAGAGTAATATTCTCGTCTAATTATCTGTTCCTTTGTATTCACTCTAATTTAATTCCACCAGCAGTTTTGAAAATTGGCTATAGATATTACCTATCCAAATTGGAAAGAATGGTCTTGTTGGGATCAGACTTACCAGGTAAGGTTTTGCCATATATTTTATACCGGAATCCTTTTGCAAAAAGGAATTTTCTGACAATGATCTCTATTTTCTGATTCTCAGTCTTCCATCCTTATAAACGCAGAATTTATTTGGCAACTTGTCGGCATACTTCACTAAAATGTTACTGGATTTTTCGAAAAAATCGTGTCTATCCGGGTAATTCCTGGGCCAAATAACATCTCTACATATTTAAAATAACCTTCCCGCATTTCCCGTCCTTCATGAGTTTCATACCTTTTTCGTAGTCCTTTAAGGGAAACTGGTGAGTGATGACGGGGCCTGGATCAACAAGTCCGGAGGACAAGAAACGAGAGGTTTTGTACCAGGTGGAAAATACCTTTCGTCCCGTTATTCCATACATACGGATTTTTTTGAAGATGACATCCTTGTTTAAATCCATATTGACACGCCTTTCATATATGCCCAAAACTGAAATCCTGCCACCCGGTGTAATGATTTTCAAGCCCTGATTCAACGCCTGATTATTACCGGAAAATTCCAGAACAACGTCCACACCATTATTTTGTGTTGCATCAAGGGCAAGCTGGACAACATCCTGCCTTCTGGGATTAACGGCTATGTGCGCCCCCATCTTTTTACTGATAGCCAGCCGGTAGTTGTTTGGATCAGAAACGATGATCAGCGAGGCGCCGCAGGCTTTGGCAATGCTCGTGGCAAAGAGCCCTATCGGTCCCGCCCCAAGGATCAAGACCGTCTTTGCCGAGACATCCTCAGCAAGGACGGTATCAACGGCATTCCCAAAGGGTTCCTGGATGGTTGCCCATTCATCGGGAATATTTTCATCGTTTTTCCACAAGACATGCTCTGGCAGGACAAGGTACTCAGCAAAGGTGCCGTCATGGTCGACCCCTAACAATTTGAAATTCCTGCAGACCTCTGAATGTCCGTTATTACACTGGTAACAATGCCCACAGGTAAGGTGGCTTTCGGCAGAAACCCGGTCTCCGGTTTTTACCTGCGTCACTTCTTCTCCAATTTTTGCAACAGTTCCCACGAATTCATGTCCGATAATACGCGACGGTGTGAAGCGGTGTTGCGCCCAGCGTGTCCAGTCATAGATATGCACATCCGTACCACAGATTGAGGCAATCTTGACCTTAATAAGCACGTCTCTTAGCCCTATCTTAGGGGTGGGTACTTCGATAAACTCCATACCCTTTGTGCGTCTTCTTTTAACAACGGCCTTCATTTGTGAATAGCTTTTCCTTGTTGTGGTTCTATTTTGTGTTCTATATCTATATTATTTACCATTCATCCAAACACGGATAAACAAGTTTGTTCATGCCACCCTACCCCTACCGCTTAGATCACTCAATAGATGGCAAGAGTTCAATAGTTTCCTTTATGAACGATGCTGGAATAACTACCGCCAATTTTAATGGACGCTGTTTTTCTCTATACTCATCAGTCATGACGTTTTTTTCTACAATAATTCTTTCTTCGCTTACTAAACCAACTATAAATTGATTCTTCTGATAAACATGAATTTCCCCACGATAAAATCTCCCTGTCTGAATAAAATATACTGGCCCCCCACTATTCCTTCCGAATACTTCAAAATCATACAAAAAACTTTTAACTTCTTTTGTAGGAAGTATAGGGAAAGAGGCTATTTTACCACTACGTAGTATTGGAAATCCTGCTTGATTTGCTTCCATAGAAAATGGATAACCAAGACATAGAAGTTCGTCCCCAGGATGGAGCTCAACATCTTTAAAAACCCCGTCATCAGCAAGAAAATTAATGGACAACAGTGATATGTCGATATCTTTTGGTAAATGAACATACATCGCAGAAACGTCTACTTCGGAATGTCTCACCCAAAGGTCTTTGTTTTCTTTTCGAATAGGGATTTCGGTAGGAATTTTCTCATATGAATTATCAATCTTTTTTCTCAAATACAAAGTAGCTTTATCACCTTTGATACCATCAAGTACATGGGTAGCTGTAACCAATACAAAATACAAATATTTAGAATCGATTCTTGATGGCCTTCCTAACATAAATACTGTACCTGTTGTCAGTGCTCCTTCTCGTTCCTTACTTATTCCCTCTATTTTATAAGTAGATCGCATCAGTATTGTATTCAACTCATCAGAAGATTCTTCAGCGATAGCAAAACACTCACAAAATATAAATATATTGCTTAGAATAAGAAGTATATGAGCAAACCTAAAAATAACTGCATACATCATATATCACCCTTTTAAAAAGACTCTTGTATCATCTATTAATAGCAAGAATATGATCAGTAAGCTCTTACCTCCAATGCAGCAATAAAACACTTCAGTCGATTCTCTTACCTTTCAAATAAACTAAGATATTCCGACAAGGCAAATAATCGGTTACGGGCAAATCCAGTAATTTCCTGGAAAAGTCCTAATCGTTGAAAATCTTTTACAAGCGCATTGGCAGAAGGGAATGTTATTTTAAGCTTTTCGGCAATTTGATTAGCATTTACTATTGGCTTGGAAAATAAGAGCTTTAATAACTCCTGTGCAATTTTTGCCCGTCTTCCAAGGGTTAATATTTTCGCTTCATAATCCTGACGGAGTGTAATAATACTTTCAAAAGTCCGTGCTCCATTTTTAGCGGTCTCTATAATCCCAGACAAAAAGAACTTAATCCATTGTTCAATATCACTCGATGATCGAACCAGTGTCAATGAATCATAATAAGAACCTTTGTTTCGTTCGAAAAAATCAGAAAGATATAAGGTGGGCTTGCGCAAAATTCCTCGCTCGACCAGTTGCAGAGTAATAAGAAGTCTTCCAATTCTCCCATTACCATCTAAAAAGGGATGGGTAGTTTCAAATTGATAATGGCTCATTGCTACGTTAATCAAATGGGGAATATGCAATTCCTGATTATGCCAGAATTTTTCCAGATCACTTAACAATTCGGGAAGCTCATTTTGATGAGGAGGAATAAAAAAGGCATCCTGTAAACTTGATCCACCGATCCAATTCTGACTTGTTCTTATTTCCCCCGGATTTTTATGTTTCCCTCGTACACCTGAAAGCAGTATACGATGGGTCTCTTTCAGGAGCCTCATGGAAAGCGGTAACTTCTCAAGTTCGGCAATAGCATAGTTCATTGCCTTGATATAGTTTTGCACTTCTTCCCAATCATCGCGTCTTTCTGGGTCAATTTCTTCTTCCGGTAAAAGTGCCTCATCGATTCCTGTTCGGGTACCTTCAATGCGGCTTGATGTGGTTGCTTCCTTAACCACATGCATTTGGATAAAAAAATTCACATCCGGTACAAGGAGTGAGTAAGCATTAAGTTCCCCCAACAACCGTCCCGCCTCCTCTAAAAGAATACTAATTTTTGTATCACGCCATTCAAAAGGTGTATTGATAAATGAAGGGCTAAAACTTTTATAGTGGTATTGCTGTTTGTAAGTACCGGACAAAAATGTGTTTTCTTTCATACATATGTAATAATTAATAAAACTTTTAATAAGGAAATTTATATTAAAAATATATCAACTATCTTTTAATATGTCAATCCTTATTAAACATAACTATATTTATATTTAATATAAATTTTGATGTTAAGAAGTCTGTGCAGTGATTTTCAAAATGCATTCCTATTGCATAAACACATTTTCTCGCGACTTTTTAAAATCTTCTCCCTGGAGATTTATTTTAAGGGAGGGGGATTGTAGGGGCTTTTTGCACGGGATAATACCACCAAACCTGTTTGTCCTCGGCCACCATGAGTTGTCTGTTCCCCGTCTTTGTCGGGAGGGAAACTAAGAGATATCAATTTAGGCGCTTGCTTTTAGTATAGAACAAAAATATGGTATTTTAATGAATCTACGCCATAGGCACACTTAAAATAAAGCACCGTTACTTTGGGGATCGATTACTACGTGAATTCACTCAATATACTCGTTATGTCAACGTCTTCTATCTGCTCCTCAACCAAAGGAGCCCTTTGACTAAGACCTCTCTTTTCTTCATAAGTTTCCTTTTCAGTCCGGTAAATTATCCCGATGGGGATTTTATCTCCCCACTCATGGGCCTTCTCATACGCAGCCATTTTATCTTCTGGATTGTATGAACTATCATCATTAACTTTATAAACCCTCTGTGTGTACCACTCATACGTATTTTTTTTGTTAAAAGAGACGCATGGCTGCAATACGTCGATCAAAGAAAAGCCTTTGTGTTTTATCCCTTCCGATATCAACCAGGAAAGATGTTCGATATCCAACGAATATCCCCTGGCTACAAACCCTGCACCTAATGCAATTGCCATTTCTAATGGATGCAGGGGATCGAGGACAACGCCCTCCATCTGTACCTTGGTTACATACCCCGGATCGGTTGTAGGAGAGGCTTGCCCTTTTGTGAGACCATATATCTGATTATCATGAACAATGACGGTTATATCCGTATTTCTCCTGATATTGTGAATAAGGTGATTGCCCCCCTCTCCGTAACAATCCCCGTCTCCCGTAGTAACCAGTACCGTTAAGGTATGGTTAGCAATCTTTGCAGCGGCAGCAACGGGAAGTGCCCTTCCGTGGAGGCCATTAAAACAATTACATTTTACATAATGGGGAAGTTTGGCTGCCTGCCCGATTCCTGAAACGAGCAGGATATCCTTCGGAGGTTTGCCCAGTTTAACGAGTGTCTTTTTAACCGCATTTAAAATGCCAAAATTGCCACACCCCGGACACCATGCTATTTCATCACTACTTTTAAAATCTTTTGCGTCCATGATTATCCTTCCTTTTTAATACGATCGATAAGATAATCTAAATTAAAAGGTCTGCCGTCATATTTTAATACGGCACCACCAACCTGCAATCCCGTCTCTCTCCTTAACAATCGGGCGAGCTGGCCCGCTGCGTTATTTTCTACCGTTAAAACCTTTTTGGCATCTTTTAACAACGCGATCATCTCAGAGGCCGGAAATGGCCAGACCTGGGACAGGTGAATAAAACCTATTTTTTTATCAGTTACTGCATCACTAACTTCTTTCATAATACCATAGGTTGATCCAAAACCGATCAAAACAATATCGGCTCTTTCCACATTGTACGCAGTGGGTTTTTCTATCTCCTGCGAAAGGCCAGAAAATTTCTTATAAAATCTCTTTTCGACCATCTTGCTGCCTACATCTGCATCTTCCGTAATATGGCCTTCCTCTGTATGCTCGTCACTATCAGCGTAAATAACATCTTCGATCCATGAAGGTATCGCACGAGACGATATTCCTGATTCAGTAAATTGGTATCGTTTATAGTTCTTTGTATTTTTGGAATCTTCCTTTGATATGATATGCCTTTGAACTTTTCCTTTATTCAAATCAAACGTCTCAATATTTCTGTAAGAATCAGCAATGTGCTGGTCTGTCATAATTAAGACGGGAATCTGGTATTTTTCCGCAATATTGAATGCCTTTATCGTTACATAAAAGGCTTCTTCTATCGTACCAGGGGCATATACCGCTCTTGCAAATTCCCCGTGTCCTGCATGAAGCACAAACTCAAGGTCTGCCTGTGCAGTCCTCGTGGGGAAACCGGTTGCAGGTGCGGGTCTCTGGGCAACAACAACGACAATTGGCGTCTCTGTCATGGCAGCCAGACTCAATCCTTCTGCCATGAGGGCGAATCCACCACCAGAGGTTGCGGTCATTGACCGAACTCCGGTAAACGAGGCGCCAATGATCATATTGATGGCAGCGATCTCATCCTCTGCCTGCTCAACGATGATATGAAATTTTTGTGCATACTGGGCTATCACATTCATGATAGTCGTAGAAGGAGACATAGGGTAGGCCGAGTAAAATTTACAACCAGCCCTTATTGCCCCCAGGGCAATTGCATCGTTTCCGTTCACGACGAGTGTACCCGTATCTTTGATTGCGCCTGCCTTTATCCGGAACGTATCTTGTTTGAAATTATTCCTGACAAAATCGTATCCAGCGCGTGCCGCCTCTTTATTCTTTCTGATAATCTCTTCGCTTTTACCTGCAAAAGTAGCTTCCATAACGTGTTCAACAGAGCGCAATTCCACACCTATCATTCCTGCAATAACACCGCATGCGACGGAATTGATAAAAATCTCACTGCCGCCTATACGAGTCGCGATATCATAGAAAGGGATATCAAAAAAGGTCCTGTCTTCTTCGGTAATAGTAAATTTCTTTCTGTCTAAAACTAAAACACCGCCATCTGCCATACTCGATTTATGAAGAGCCACGCTTGCCTTATCTAAGGCCACGGTAATATCGGATTTCTGCCGAAGGGTATGAAGTGGTTTATCTGAAATCCTGAGCTGAAAGAAATTATTACCACCACGTATCCTGGACATATAATCCTGGTTGGCAAAAATATGGAATCCGGTATTTTTGAACATCTGGCACAGGGCTGCCCCTACGGTCTGCATACCCTGGCCTGCCTCACCCGTAATCTTTATCGTAAGTTCATTTGTCATGCGATATCACCTCCTTTATCATTTTAACTATACCTTCTCACCCCTCAGATATGCAATACATTTTAACCAGCGACTTTTTTGCCACAAAGACACCACGTCACAAGAAATAAGTACTCGCTTAAGGACTCTATGGCTATGCTTCTCTTTACTAAGAATAACCGTTTGTCATTCCCCGTATCACTTACGGGGCAAGCTCTGCGAAAGCAGAAATCCATACTCAGTTTTTCTTAAAAATCGTGGTAAAAGAGTCCTGTCAATTTACGCTCCTCAATGGAGACTTGAGAATTTTCCGATATGTCTCTATCACCGGCATATCTGCTTCTGCCCAATCAAGGGTATGAAGCATCTCAGGAGACAGCCAAACACACGCAACGTGTTCGTGAAGCCTGATTTCACCAGAAACAATTGTGCAGATAAACGGATAAAGCGTAACTGAAAACGTTGGGTAGTGGTGAGCCACAGGGGGAAGGGGCTTTCCTACTGCCGCTTCTATTCCCAGTTCTTCGCGTAATTCGCGTTTAAGGCATTCTTCAGGCATTTCTCCCTTATTGATCTTGCCACCCGGGAACTCCCATTTCAGCGGTAAGCTCATGGATTTACTCCTTTGCGAGCAGAAAACTTTCCCTCCGTTCTCTATTATTGCGCAAGCGACTTGAATATGTTTCATAAGAAAAAACAGAAAACAATAAATCGTTTTGAACGCGAAAATCTTATTTATACGATACTGGTACAATTTTTTATAATATTTGTACCTGCCCTGCCGTCCAGCGCCTCTTTGACATTATCAATGGACGTGATGATTGCCAGTTCCCCACCCCAGTTCAAAAAATTCATGGCGGCCTGGATCTTCGGTCCCATGCTTCCCGGCGGGAAATGTCCCTCGTGTAAATATTTTTGGGCTTCTTTTATTGTTAATCTGCTTAATGCCTGTTCGCTTGGTTGTTTGAAGTTTAAAAAGACGTGTTCTACACCGGTAAGCATCATGAGACAGTGAGCCTTAATATCCCTTGCCAGGACGGCAGAGGCAAGGTCCTTGTCAATCACTACGTCAACCCCCTCAAGGTCTCCGTCTTCTTTCATGACGACGGGAATGCCACCACCACCCGCCGCTATGACGATGCTGCCTGCTTCTAACAGTGTTTTTACGGCCCTTTCTTCCACAATTTTCAGTGGATTGGGTGAGGCAACGACCCGACGGTATCCCCTGTGGCTATCCTCTACGATATGCCAGCCTTTCTCCCGGCGAAAGCGCCCTGCCTCTTCTCTGGTAAAAAAGGGGCCGATGGGCTTTGTGGGATTCGAAAAGGCCTTGTCGTGTTTATCGACGATGACCTGCGTCAGCACTGTTACGACACATCTGTCGATCCCTTCTTTTCGTAAACGGTTCGTTAAGGATTGTTGGATCATATACCCTATCGTACCTTCGGTATCTGCAACACAAACACCCAGGGTAAGCTCGGGAACCTGATTTCTGCTGGCCTCTACCATGAGTAACAGATTACCTACCTGAGGTCCATTCCCATGAGTAATGACTACCTCAAAGCCCTGTTTTAAGCAATACATGATGCCATCCAGACTCATCCGGACATTCTCAAATTGCTCTGCAATCGTGCCCTGCTGACCCGCACCGATAAGGGCATTTCCCCCTAAGGCAATGACAACAAGCTTCCTTTTCATCTTAGCCTTGATTCAAGGAGTTCTTTGAGTGTAGGTGTGCCTGTTTCCCGTAAATTATACCGAACCCGGTCGGTCGGTTTATCTATGGATATAAGCTTCCTCAGATCGATAGGGGTGCCAATAATTACCGTGTCGCATGGAATGCGATGTATCGTTTCCCGTAGTTCTTCCATCTGCGAATGCCCATAGCCCATGGCTGGCAGGAGTTTTCCTATGTGTGGATATTTCTCAAAGGTTTCAGCAATCGACCCCACCGCAAAGGGTCTTGGGTCGATAATCTCCCTTGCACCATATTGTTTTGCAGCGAGAACTCCGGCGCCAAAGGCCATACCTCCATGCGTCAGGGTTGGGCCATCCTCGATAATTAATACACGCTTACCTTTTATGAGCTCAGGTTTTTCAACCGTTACGGGTAATGCTGCATCTACGATAGCAGCTTTGGGATTTGACTGCTTTATATGTCCTTTAACAAGGCTTATATTTTCTGGCTTTGCGGTATCTTCTTTACTGATAACGACAATATCTGCCAGGAGAAGATTTGTTTCCCCCGGATAGTAAGTAAGCTCATGTCCCGGCCGGTGCGGGTCTACCATGGTAATATGGATATCGGGTGCATAGAAAGGGGTGTCATTATTACCACCGTCCCACACAATAATATCCGCCTCTTCTTCGGCCTCAGCCAGAATTGCCGCATAATCCACACCGGCATACACAACCGTGTGTTGCTCTATGTGAGGTTCATATTCTTCGATCTCTTCGATAGTGCAATCATGTTTCTGAAAGTCTTCATATAAGGCGAATCGCTGCAGACGTTGTTGCAAAAGATCACCATAAGGCATGGGATGCCTTACGACAACGACTCTTTTCCCCATTTCTTTTATAATCTCACAAACCTTTCGCGAAGTGGGACTCTTTCCGCTGCCAGTTCTCACCGCACAAACGGCGACAACTGGTTTTCTGCTCTTTATCATAGTCTGCCTTGTGCCAAGGAGGGTAAATTGAGCGCCGGATGCATTCACAAGGCAGGCCTTATGCATTACGTACTCGTGCGAGACATCGCTATAAGAAAACACCACTTCATCGATCGTATGTAATTTTATGAGTGATGCCAGTCTTTCTTCAGGTTCGATGGGAATTCCGTTATGGTACAGCTTGCCTGCCAATGAAGGAGGGTATTGCCTTCCTGCAATATTCGGTATCTGCGCCGCCGTGAAGGCAATGACTTCGTATTCGGGATTATCGCGAAAACAGACATTAAAATTGTGGAAGTCACGACCTGCTGCTCCCATAATAATAATCTTTTTTCTATTTGCCATATAGACATCCTCTTGGATTTTCTGTTACTCAATAAGAAGGTTGTCATTGCGAGCACGTTCGATTCCCTCAGTGTAAACTCCGCGAAGCAATCCAAGCCCTGGAGATTGCTTCGGGCTATCACCATCGCAATGACGTTTGGATAGAAACCTATTTATTGCGTTTACTACAATATACCTTCAACCACGCACCATACCTTATCAGCAATTGCCTGTTCAGATAGCATCTTGCCATCTTCTGTGCAATCAATGGTTATCCAGTCCCTTTTCCCTTTGGCAATTTCCAGGAAAGTTTGTTGTGCGTATCGTAAATGATTTATATCTTCTTCATGGATATCCTTTTTTTCTCCTGCCAGATAAGCGCGTTGTTCCTTTTTTTCGATAAGCTGATAAGCGATTTCAGCTGGGACGTATAACAGGATATTCAGGTTTGATCGTGGAACAGCAAATATTCCATGTTCTAATTTGTCCAGCCATTGGAAAAATTTTTCTTTCTCCGGGGAGCTACTGATTTTACCACCCTGGTGGGCCATATTGTCACACACATAGCGATTTGATATGATAATCTTATCCTCCCTGAGCCAGGTGTTTATCTGTTCCTTGCACTCCCATCGGTCACCTGCATAGAGAAGTGATGCCAGGTATGGGCTCACGGAGTCTGCACTCCCAAATTCACCCGTGAGGTATTTCGTGACCATATCGGCAAAAAATGTTTTGCCATACTGAGGGAAGTCAGTAATAACGGCCGGATACCCCTCTTTCATCAATCGTTCATACAGGAGCTTTGTCTGTACTGTCTTACCGCTGCCATCAATACCCGTAATTACAATGAGCTTTCCCGTCATCAAATATTCTCCGATTTTGCAAGAACCCGTTTGGGTAATTTATCCATATATTTTTGTACCTGTTTCTTCTACAATATCATTAAATAAAGATTTCTTAGACAAATCGATAAGATCAACAGGTTTTGATAAATTCTTGAACAACTCTGCATAGAAATTAAAAAACAACTCTGGTTCTATTCCCTTTACCCCGATGTCTATATCATTAGATTCTCCATCTTTTTTTTAGAAGAACCAAATAAAATAATATAGGCGGCATTTAGGGTGGCACGGACAAACTTTCAGACTGTGCCAAATGAAACTGTTCTTTGACAAAAAAGTTTGAAAAAGAAACCCTGGCAGGCACTATTTTTCAAAAGCGAGTTGTTTCAAGCTGAAATAATATGATAAGTGACTGTCGATATCACAG
>JAUQXU010000258.1 GCA_030837935.1 Candidatus Brocadia sp. | reverse complement strand
GCGGCCCCATTTCTAACGTGGTAATACGTCCGGCAAGGCTGTCGCGTCCCGCCTCAATCCGCAGCGCTGAGCTGCCGGTAACAAGGACACGCACCGGATGCATATCAACCAGGTGTTTGAGCTGCGGTGCCCAGTCCGGCAAATTCTGCACCTCGTCCAAAAATATAAACGGTTGTTCGCCGTCCGTGGCGGCCTGATTGAAAGACTTATGTAATATATTTTCCGAAAACCATCGGCTCAGTTCCAAAATCACACTGACGTCTCTTACTTTCCCCAATTCCGGAATATCATCGAACTGCACGCGAAAAATTTGGCGGGGAGATACGTTATTGTTCAGGAGGTGATCAATGATTTGTTCCAGAAGGGTTGTCTTCCCGATTTGCCTTGGGCCTCGCAGCACAACAGCCGGAGCCAAACCTTCTTGCAGTCTCTGCAACACAGGCGTAAACGCCCATCGGCGCATCTTGGGAAGCTTGAAGATGCGTTCACCACGCCACCATGTATTGCCGTCACGTAATATAGCTTCCAACTTGTCGGGCAGTACCGCAAAAAGAGATTTTTGTTTTATGTTCATTACTCCACCTTCTTTAAGCCCTTTACCACCATCAATTCATTTCCGCGGTCGTCAATTACTTTGACCGCAATCTGTCCATGCTCACCTGCCTCGAATGGAACGCTCTTTGTACCTGCAAGGTGTTCCCAAACGGTTTCATCATAATTACCTTTTAATGCACGCTTGAGATTGTCCCATGCGCTGGTGCGCGGGAAGAAAGCCTGGCAGACATGGAAACAGAGACCGTTGTAATCAGTATCCAGAAACCACGCCGGCACATCGTTGCCGCCTTTTTTATAAAGATCCATAGTCACTGGATCGAGTACATCAAGCCCAAGTATCTCCGCTTGATACTGTAATTGTCCGCTTTTACCTGAGGATTAATTGTGTGTATCTTTACTTCTGGTAATCCACAAACGCTGAATATCTGGCTTGACCTCATATTCTTCAAGAGGTCTCCCATCATAATATCGGGAGTTGCTTGAATGTATGTCGCAGGAATCATACCCATATTTACAGCGTTCTCAATCAGTATCCTGGCATTTGATTGAATGCCAACCCCGATTACGTAAAGATGAGTATAACCTCTCAGATTTGCCTCTTTCAGCGCCTCGTGCACGAGTTTTTCACTGACAGCGCCGTTTTCTGGGCCAAAGAGTAACGCAACGGGTTCCCCCACCCCATCCCTCCCCGTAAACGGGGAGGGTGTTTTTGAAATCCCCCCGTTTACACTATTGCCGACTTTCCCCACGTTTACGGGGGGACCAAGGGGGGTAGACTTCCCGTTTGCTAAATTAGCAGGGAATACAACTGCTTCTGCTGATAATGACAGTGTTTTTGCGGGTGGACGGATGTTTTTGAGGGTGACGCTCTTACCGCCTCCTATATGAAGCACCGGAGATTTACGCAATATCTCAAGCATACGGTCAACAAATGTAGTATCTCCCTCTCCCCTTGTGGGAGAGGGCTGGGGTGAGGGGGATTCATCGCCCTCCCAGTCAACAGTCGTCGGAATTGTTGCCTCAACACAGAACGGGCCAGTAACACGAATGATTTTATTGTCTATTTCAGGTCGATCGACAAGGACTTCTTCGGCAGGAGGTTCATTATTGGCAATAGATTTTAGCGTTACGTGAGGTACGATACCACCAATTTCCTCACCTTTTTTATTCTGCTTGCGTAAATATACAAAGCCCGCCGCTGGCCCACGAGAATCATCCTTTAGCTCATAATAGGGGAATGTGGCGGTAAGCAGCCTCTGCCGTGCGAGGGCAAGAGGCACACGGCTGGTGTCTATGGTTATCCAACGCCTGCCCCATTGTTCTGCTACATGAGCGGTCGTCCCACTTCCACAGGTTGGATCAAGCACAAGATCGCCAGGGTCGGTGGTCATAAGAAGGCAACGAGAAACTACTTTTTCTCCTGTTTGTACGACATAAGAGTTTTCCTCATGAATCCTAACAGTATCGTCCCAAATATTTGCTAATGGGGTAAAAGAAAAGTCGTCTAAATAAAGTTTATACTTAAGATTTTTCCCTTCTATGTATAGTCGATTTGATTTTTCAAGGTTATCAAGTCCAGCTTTTGTTGTGCTCCAATATCTTCCAACTTGTGGGTAAAATGTTTTTCCCCTATATTCATATGGGAAAATTGCTTTTTCACCACCGCTTTTACTCGAAAGCATGGAGATTGAGAATTTTCTTCCATCAGGGAGTATTTCTTCTCCTGAAAGATGAGCTTTGCTTAAAGATATTTCGCTGCCATCTATTGTTTCTAAATATTTATATCGAACATCGAGTGTCTTTTGTTTTTTAGGGACGAATAGCTGCCGAAACTTCATCTGTTCCTTATCCTTTGCAAACCAGATGACTATATCATAAATCGATTCATCAATTTCGGATATGTTCGATCTTGTAAAGAAACATATTTGAGCTACAAAATTTGAAGTACCGAAAATTTCATCTAATAATTCTCTTACATGGTGCTGGTTTTCACTACTTATCTGCACAAAGATACTACCTGTATTTGACAATAATTGTCTGGCAAATAGTAATCTATCTCGTAAATAAGTAAGGTATGAATGCAATCCCAATTCCCACGTATCCCTGTAAGCCTTGACCATCTCTGGTTCGCGTGTCATGTCTTCATCATCGTTGTGGTCCACATCGCGTTTACGAACAAATGGCTGGAAGTTACTGCCGAATTTGATGCCGTAAGGCGGGTCAAAATAGATCATCTGCACCTGACCGCCAAGCCCTTCATAGTGCAGGAGTGAGTTCATTACCACAAGTGAATCACCGAGGATCATGCGGTTCACCCACTTATCCCGGTATTCATAGGCCTTGAGCACCTGTTCAGTAACAGGCCTTTGAGGATCGCCGAAGAGATCAAACAAGGGCAATTGCCTGGGCTTCTCCTGTTTTCTGTGGCATTTCAGGGTTTCAATAATCGCCTTTGTGGAGAGACGCTCATGGACAAAGAGCGGGAGTGTTGGCACATCAAAAGACAGCCGTTCTGCCTTACCCGTCCAGTTAAGAAACGGTTTTTGGAGACGTTTCAACTGTTCCACGGCGTCATAGAGACCCCGAACTGTAGTAAAAACACCACAAGAATTCTTAAACTCCTGCGGTTTATCAAAGGTATGAGGCGCAGGAAGCGCGGCTGCCTTTTCAATCATGGCAATAAGCCACTCGCCCAGCTCGCGGGTAGGATTTTGCCCGTCCCAATCCAAAGATGGAGAAAGAGATGAATCATACCGATAGGTCACGGGAGGTTTTTTCTTTCTGAACTGCGCCTGCGTGCCCACATCAGGACGCAGGGGCGACTCAGCCTCAGTGTGACGGTATGATTTAGTATTTGCCTCTGCTGTTTTACTGTTAACTTTCTTTTTCTTCGGCGGCACCTGTTTTTCCCTTCAAAGAGATTTTGCTATTTTTAAATTGGACGCCTTCGACAACAGCTTTTAAAGCTCTAAAAAGAGGGGGCTGGGGGTGTAAACATGCCATTAACACACCCCTTAATCCCCTCTTGATAGAGGGGAAACCAGGTATTTCAAGTTGCTGTAATCTTTCAATTACCTTTATGTCTATATCTGTGGCTTCATTGATTCTGGGCATGGTTAAATTAGACTCCTCACTGCGTTTCAGAATAACATTATTGTTATCCATTATCATTCTGAGCTGTAATAACAAATCCGTTGTTATATGCATCCACCTTTCTTCAGTCAAACGAACAGGAACTTTGTTTACGGATAAAACTATTTCCATCGCAGGCACTCTTCAAATATGGACAAGGCAATATCGGCATCGTCTTTCGAAAGGATCAAGGGCGGACAGAATCGGATGGCGCTGCGTCCGCAACTTAACAGTAAAAGCCCTTTTGAAAATGCCTTCTGGACAATGCTATCTCGCTCCTCTGGTGCGTATTCTTTGGTTTCTTTATCCTTTACAATCTCGATGGCCAGCATGAGCCCAAGACCTCTGACATCTCCAATTACGGGGTAGGTGCGTTCTAATTTCTTCAATTCTTGTATCATATAAGCGCCTTGTTTCGCCGCATTGTCTATGAGTCCATCCTCAAGAAGCTTGATCGTCGTGAGTGCAGCCTGGCAACTAACGGGGTTACCCCCAAACGTACTTGCATGGCTGCCAGGAACCCAATCCATGATCTCTTCTAGAGCAACTGTGGCAGATAGGGGAAGTCCTGATGCAATACCTTTGGCAACGGTAATAATATCAGGGACTATGTCAAAGTGATTGGAGGCAAACATTTTTCCTGTGCGACCCATGCCTGATTGCACCTCATCAGCAACATAAAGGATGTCAAAATCACGTGTGAGTTGATAGAGTGCCTTGTGAAATTCTTTTGGTGGTACAATATACCCACCCTCTCCTTGTACGATTTCGACAAAGATAGCCGCCACATCCTCCGGTGGTACCGTTGTCTTGAATAATTCTTCCCGTATCCAGGTAACACAGTACATATTACAGGTATCTGGTGTTAAGCCGTAATGGCATCTGTAACAATATGCATACGGGATATGAATAACCTCGGGAACGAGGGGGAGAAAATGTTTGCGTTGATTTAATTTTGTATTGGTCAGAGAGAGCGCCCCCATAGTTCTTCCATGGAAGGCATTGT
>JAUQXU010000257.1 GCA_030837935.1 Candidatus Brocadia sp. | reverse complement strand
CTCTACTTTTATGGCTTAGTTTACCAGACTTCAACTTTTTTACGAAAGAACCAAAATATTATAATGAATTTCAAAATCGTAAACTTTGCCGGAAGTTAAGATTTTTTGAATCCGTCAATAATTTTGATCCTAAAAAGAATATCATAATTACCGGATGTCCTAGAAGTGGTACAACGTGGTTGCAAGAGATGTTTTGTTCTATTGAAAAAACATTTCCATTATTTGAACCTCTCTACCTTGATAAATACTCTAAGTTTAAAGAGATTGGTTTTGAGTGGCGACAATATATTCCAGAAGACTATAATTGGCCTGAAGCCAAAGAATTATTCGACAAACTTTTTAGAGGGAAATATTTAACACCATGGATAGTTTCACAAGCCAATCTAGATCAATTGAAAGTTGCTGATTTTTTAATCATTAAAGATGTAAGGGCAAATTCATTATTACCCTGGCTGGTTAAACAATTTGATATTAAACCACCTGTTTATATTATCAGACATCCATGTGCAGTTATTGTTTCTCAGATGAAAATGGTTTGGAAAGAATCTCCTTCTACGTTTATAATACCAAAAACACGGTTTCCAGAATTATATAAGAAATATGAACACATTTTGAAAAATGTTAATACAACCGTGAAATATCTAGCGGCGCGATGGTGTTTGGATAATATAATACCTTTAAATTACCCTGAAAATAATAATCGCTGGATAACTGTTTTTTATGAAAATTTAGTGACAAATCCACAAAAAGAAGTACCTCATATTTTCAACAGATTAGGCTTAGAATTGCCTCGACATATATGGGATAAGATTAATATACCAAGTACAATGACCCAGCAAGACTCACCATTGAAACAAGATAAGATTGAGCAATTATCTAAATGGAAACATGAGCTATCTGAAAAAGATATTGATTCTATTTTAGATATGCTTAAAAAATTTGAGTTGAAAATTTATAATGATGATATCTTACCTGTTAGTAATCGTTGTTATTAACTTGACTCTCGCAAAATTATACAAGGGCATGTACTGACATACTGTAATGTCTGTTTCTATGCTTTCCTTAAGTTCTTCTTACGCTTCATTGCTTTTCGGTAAAATTTAAATACCTCAAGCCTTACTGTTCCAGTCGTTTGATAGCATCGAGACATCTCGATAGTTTCCTTTTGGTTGATTACGGATAATAGACTTGTCAACCGTGTTTCCCGAACATGAAGAGAGACTGCCATGAACGCTCCGGGAGTGATTCGCGGAACTCTCTGTGTGTGGCAGTCAATATCCACACCTCATTGAACGTATTCAATCTGCCTCGTACAATCACTCCATAATGGTTATGCCCCTTCGTTCCTAAGGTTCTAAGGATTTATTATGAGCAATGCTGACGACTTCAAGTTAGGTACGGACACGGACAAAAAAAGTTTGTCCGTGCCACCCTGAAAACCCGTTTAAATAAGATGATATCCTATAGATAAAGATAGATTAGTGAGAATCAGTTGTCTATCACCATCTCATACAACGCGGATTTCAGTTCTTTCTTATCGTGGTGTATGTTCAAACGTATTACCCAGAAATGGTTTAACATAACCGATTTGTCCATCTCCGACAAAGGACGTTGTCATCGCTTCGCTGTGTGAGGGCAGTTGTTACAGAATAATACGCCATACTCATACACTTCAAGAGGTCATTTGTATCTCGTCACTCCGTTTCTTCGACAGGCTCATCATCTCACGATGATATGCTGTCTTTCTGCATATACGGATTGCTCCATTGTATATGCATAGATACAAACTTCTCTGTGAGGATTAGGCTCGCAGAATTGGCATTTTCGACCAATGAGGTATTCCATACTTCAAAGCACATGCTTCTCTTTGCATGTCGTAACTCAGATAACTTTTCTCAGGTGCTTTGAGGCGTAACCTATCTTTACATCCGTTGCGCCTTCATGACTTATATCGTTTTTCTTAAACTTTTTAAAATTCCTGACGATAATCTTGCTAGTTAAAGAAAAAGAAGCATTAGTATACGGATAATTACATAGACAATAAATATTAATTTAATTTTAGTTTTTAGAAAAGGAGGGAAATAACGTCCTGCTATAGTACGAAAAGGTAACATCTAGATAAAAGAAAGAAATAGTAACTTTGAAAAAGGCAAACCAATCGTGAGGTTGGGACGCAAAGCCATGGGTCTTCAGCGCATGAAGAATGCCAGGTTGCCATAAGTACTAAAAGATACGGACAAAACAAAAGAAATAAGAGGCGAATTTGAAAAAGGCAAACCAATCGTGAGGTTGGGACGCAAAGCCATGGGTCTTCAGCGCATGAAGAATGCCAGGTTTCCATATTTGTTTAATTAATCTTTTGTAAGGAGAAGTATTTATGAAGTCCGCTATTCATCTTTTATGTTGTCTGTTTTTATTTTTTATCCAGGTGTTTTTCATAAGCGAAAAATCTTATGCAGATGCCGCTGAAAGGGCCTACAAGAATTATTACGGTATTGCCTGGTGTGGCAAACCAATGGAAGATATGAAATATGCAAGACAGATGTGTTATGGTTATATTGCAATAAATCCCTCCAGTGCTCCTCAAGACTATCACAAAAACCCAGATTGCGCCGGCTTTAAATTTTATCTCACTGATCCATATTTTTATTCACAGGTTTTATCAGGGTATAGTAAAACGATAGACACCACAAAGCCTATTTCAGACGCAGCAAAGGATTTTTATAATCAACGTATGGTATGGAAGAGTAATGAAGCATTTCCGGAGAATCTGGCGACAGGGTATCACCCAACGGGCGCCACTACGAAATTTTCCATAATGTGGGATTTTCAACAACAGTCGGTTATCGATGAATTGGTTGAAAAGATTATTAAGGTGGCAAAAAGCTATGAGAATCGTGATTTGCCATT
This sequence comes from Candidatus Brocadia sp., assembly GCA_030837935.1. Taxonomy (GTDB): domain Bacteria; phylum Planctomycetota; class Brocadiia; order Brocadiales; family Brocadiaceae; genus Brocadia. The sequence continues at coordinate 738 of JAUQXU010000257.1, read as the reverse complement.
TACCTTTGGTGGATATATAATTAATGAGCCAAAGCTTGCAGGTGAATTTTATCGGTTGGATGAGAATGGAAAGAACATATCCGTTGGTTTATCCGATTGGACCGGAGTGGATTCGGGTTTGGTGCATGACGCGATTACCCATGAGTATGCAACGTATGCCGAAGGAAGGGCTGCATTTTATAAGCAGTTATTTAAGCGAACCAGAGAAGAATGGCCCGGTATAAAAGTTGTAATGGAGCCATATGATATTTACAATGATTGGGTTAAGGAAGTAAAGGATCGGGCAGACAAGAATGAGTTAATGCCGGATGCGCTTTTTCAAGAGAATGCCGGAACTGCTTTTGTGGATGATAAAGAAATATTTGATTCGGGTCTTGTTAGTAAAGATAATGTAGGTATTATACAGACGAATGAGCAGGGCGAGTATGAAAATCGCCTTTATGCTGCTAGTGCAGCCACAGATGGGGCCTGGTATAATTGGCCAGGCGGCAGTGGTGATATGCTTGACCATCAGAGTAGTACCGAGGTTCATCCCAGACTGAAACTCATACGGTGTGTACCCAATTGGGATAATCTTAACAATGTGCCTCTTACAGATCGGTCATGGGATGGAAACATTTATCAGAGTGCAAAGAGTTATGTGAGCAGTGATGTTATGTATTCACGTCATCCGAAGACAGGAAAGCTTTTTGCGGTATTTTTGACACTATCGGGGGCAATAACGCTCAATGCAGGTGA
>JAUQXU010000256.1 GCA_030837935.1 Candidatus Brocadia sp. | reverse complement strand
CATTCTTCCTTCAGACCATTTCTCACGAAATCGCCCTTGAATTTTGCTAGCGGTTCGCGTATATTCAACCTCGAATCTACGGTGATTTTCCCGCAGGGACTTTCACCCATTAGTTAATGCCCATGCTGGGCGTACACAATTCAGTAATTTTTTGCGGTGCAGGAATCTCCCTCCACTCAGGAATACCTCTCGTATCGCAAATTACTGAATCAGTGTTTGAGAGTTTGTCGGTGTCATCCGAACACGTTAACGAATTCAAAACCACTAATCTCCCTTTCGAAGCATTTATGGAGGTGCTTTTTACACACACCGATGCAACTCCGCTCCTGGAGCTTTTTAATTCCAAGAATCCTGGACGGAATCACAAATTTTTCGCGCAATTGGCTAAGTCAGGTCTTGTGTCAGTATTTGTAACGACAAACTTCGACACTTTGATCGAGCAAGCTTTCCAGGAGGTGAATGTTCCCTTCCAACTCTATTACACTAATGAAGACTTGAAAACCGTAGATTTCAATGATAATACTGTTCGGCTGATAAAACTGCATGGGTGCGTCAGCGATGCGGAGACTCTTGCGGTCACGATCAGGAACGTCGCTAATCAGCGTGTGGTAGCCGGAAGGAATAAATTATTACGAACCCTGTTTACACATCCAAAGTTTAATTTAACAATCGTGCTGGGATATAGTCGTTCCGATAGATTCGACATAAATCCATCAATTGAAAATGCAGCCAATCCGACACACAAAATTTTCCTTATTGATCATTGCGTTGATCTCACAAAAAGTGCGTATGCCTTAACCCTCAGGGGTAATAGAGAATTTCCTCCCTTTAGCGGTTATGATGGATCAGTAATTCGGTGCGATACCGATGAGTTGATATCTGCATTATGGACGAAGCTCTTGGACGATCCCATTCCGCAACAATGCAATTGTAAAATGCCATGGAAGGATTGGATTCGGAGTTGGATTGCGAGAACTATCGACACTCGTACTCTTGGTATTGTGCCTCTCATTTCTGCTTTACTTTTCAAGGCTACAAATTTGTATGCCATCTCAAACCACTATGCTAAGGAAGCCCTTGGTTTAGGAAGCATTTCAAAAGACGGCGACTTTATGGCTTTGGCTTTGCAAACACTTGGCGACAATCACCGCGATTTAGGAGAATTCGATGCTGCCGCAAACTATCTTGAAAAAGCGCTACATGAAGCGAAATCAAAAGGGCTGCGTAAGCGTGAGGCATGGGCAGAACTCAGCCTTGGAATCGTATTCGAGGACCAAGCGAAGTCTGAGATTAACTCATCTAAACGAAGATTAGCTATTTCGCACTATGAGCGCGCACTCCGTCTCGCTCAAGAGATAGGTGATTTGGAGCTTGAAGGAAAATGTGAAGGTAATCTCGGTATTATCTATAAGAACCTCGAAACGCTGGACAGTCTCCGACTTGCTACAAGCCATCATAAAAGAGCGCTTCGACTAGCTCGAAAGATTGGTGATAAGAGAAGTGAAGGTAGGACATATGGTAACCTTGGAACAACGTTTGCTGTGAGGGAACAAAAGAACGTTGCTTTTAGGTGTTATGAACGAGCAGAATCCATAGCTCGAGATCTTGGCGATATTCGTCATATCGGTATCTGGACTGCAAACGCCGGTGAAGACTACATCGGAATTGATTCTGGTAAAGCCGCTACGCATTTAGAAAGAGCAATTGCTATTTTTAAATCTCTTGGTTTATGGCACTATGTTTCCTACTGTCAGAACTTATTAAACAAACTGAGGGATCGGGACAGTGATAACGAAGCCTAACAGGCAGTTCCAGCGGACAGCGGGGCAGAGGCATGATTTTCATGAAGTGGTAATTCGAACGTCCGATTTTATCAACCGTTCTCTCGCCCCGCTGCCGCTGAACTGCGGCGTTACGCCGCACAAGCTCGAGCACCCGCCACGGGAGGAAGAGGTCCATGAGACACATACGCATCATCGTCACTCACTACGGAGGGCCCGATGCACTTCAGGTGCTCGAAGAGGAGTGCCCCGAGCCGAAGGATGGTGAAGTGCGGGTAAGAGTGCTGGCCGCAGGTGTCTCCTTGCCAGACATAATGGCACGCGAGGGCATTCATCCCGAAACTCCCAGGTTGCCTTTCACGCCAGGGTGGGATCTGGTTGGCGTGGTGGATCGGTTTGGCGACGGTGTCTCTGGAATCGAACCAGGCCAGATAGTTGCCGCGCTACCAATAAGCGGTGCGTACGCGGAGTTCGTCTGCCTGCCGCAACGCGAACTGGTTCCGGTGCCATCCGGGTTGAACCCCGCAGAGGCTGTCAGCCTCATTCTGAACTACGTCACGGCGTACCAGATGCTGCATAGCTCCGCTAAGGTCAGACCGGGTCAGCGCGTGCTGATCCACGGCGCGGCAGGCGGGATCGGTTCCGCGCTATTGCAGCTTGGGCGCTTGACCGGACTGGAGATGTACGGTACTTGTTCTTCGCGAGGGGCGTCGGCCGTTTCCGACATGGGCGGGGTCCCGATTGATTACCAGCATCAGGACTTCGTGAAAGAAATTCATCGCCTCACGAGCGAGGGCGTGGACGTCGTCTTTGACAGCATCGGTGGAACCCATATCTGGCGTTCCCGCAAGGCTCTCCGTCCTGGCGGGCTGGTCGTGGCCTATGGCCTTACTGGCTCGCTACGTGGGGGACGTTTGGCTTCAGGTCGTTCTGGTCGTCGTCATCGTTTTCGTGGAATCGCCGTCTTCGGGCTGTACATTGCTGGTGGCTGGCTTCTCCCGGGCCGGAAACGGGTGGTCCCCTATAGCATCCAGTGGCTCAAACGGCTGAAACCGGCACTGTTTCGACAGGATTTGATCGCCCTGTTCGGCCTTCTTCAACAGCAAAAGATCAAACCGCTCATCGCGCAGCGATTCCCTCTTGCCGAGGCAAGACAGGCGCACGAGTTGCTCGGGAAGGGAGGCGTGACAGGCAAGATCGTGCTCGTGCGCAACGGGTCATCGCTTTGTGGATGATTGCATTGTCACGTTCGCTTTGACCGTCGACGGCGTTACGAATATACCTGTTCCAATTCCGATCGGATCCGATGTTGAGTTGCGACTAGTTCATATTTTTGAGATGGGCGCGGAAAAGATTTCCCGCGAGATTGCATATGAGATGCATCAAACGCGCTAACGAAACCAGCCCTCGCCTAACAGCAGATGCACCGAATGAGCACCCCGCCGTGCCAGTCGAAGCCCTCCCCCGATTTATTGGACATTCCTTGAGTGTTGTGAGTTTGCCTCCAGCGCTCATTGGATTCAAAGGTGATGTTGTAAAATCTCAATTATATACTTATAATAGTATGCAGTATAAAACTAATATCAATCCTTTTCCAGATTAAGGATAAATTTGAGAGGTAAAACATGAATAAATTATTTACTGCAGTAATACATAAAGAAGAAAATCTATATGTTGCCGAATGTCCGGAAGTCGGTACGGTAAGTCAAGGAACAACCGTTGAAGAAGCTGTGAAAAATTTACAAGAAGCTACAGAGCTATATCTTGAAGAATTTCCCCTAAAAGAAACTCAACACCCCTTCCTTACAACCTTTGAGGTAACTGTTAATGCCTGAACTTCCCCATATTTCAGGCAACGAAGCTATTAAAATATTCGTAAAATTAGGTTTTAAAATTGCCAGACAAAGAGGCAGCCATGTTGTTTTGCGAAAAGAAAATAAAGGCTGCGTTATTCCTCTCCACTAAGCAGATGTTGGTATTACATCTTGATGTGTGATTTTAGCATCTCTAATTTTTTTAAACTTTAAAATTTCCTTTCCGTGAGATTGTAATATTTCTTTTATTGAGTTTATCATGAGATTTATCAATAATGCTATCCAGATACTGGATACTTACCGTCCTCAATTTCTGGACATCCATTCGTTTCCTGAATAGCTTCAGGATATCCTTGTAGATAAGCCAATTGGCAATAAAAGGGGATAAAAAGAAGCCGTCTTTAAAGTCTGTCAGGACGGTTTTGATTTCGCTGAGACCGTATTTGAAATAATATTTGAACAGGTAATACGCCGGATAATTCTTAAATATCACCCATTGTTTGTTGCGGTAACCGGTATAACGAAGCTTCGAACTCTTCCTGCTATGGCTGGCCGTCCCGATGTGATAAATAATGGCAGTTGGAACGTAGAGGCATTGAAAACCCGCCAGTTGCGCCCGAAAGCTCAAGTCGACATCCTCAAAAAATGCCCAAAAGTCTTCGTCAAAGAGTCCAATCCTCTCAAAAAGCACCTTGCGATAAATAGCAGCACCTGCCGATGCGCCAAAGATGCGTGACGGTTGTTGGTAATACTCCACAGCCTCTCCTTCACCCCTCTTATAAGCCCTGCCCCAGGATGAAAAACCAATCCCTGCACAATCAACAAGGTTTCGATTGTTGTAATTAATCATGAGGGAGGTGCAAAAGCCAACGTCTTTATGATTATCCAGAGCCTGATTCAATTCCATGAGCCAATTTTTATCAGTCTCTGTATCATTGTTGAGGAGGGCGATGTATTGCCCTCTTGCCTGCCGTATTCCCTCATTTACGGCTGATGCAAACCCAACATTCTTTTTTAGTCCAATAATCCTTGTTTCAGGATAATACGTTTGAACGAAGGACAGGGATTCATCGGTAGAGGCATCGTCCACGAGAATCATTTCAAAATCGATATAGGTCTGTTTCCTGAGAGAAGACAGGCAGGTTTCCAGGAATTGCTTGCCGTTATAGTTGGGAATAATGACTGATATTTTAGGCATTTTTAAGATATTAATTGCATCTAAATTTGCTATAATCGTTCGTTATTATAAAAGACCGCCGGAATACATAAAAGTAAATAATCATAACATTGACTTGAATCATTTGAAATTACCGGTAAAATAATACTATGAAAAATTTGCAAAACACCAGAAAAACCTTTGGAATGCTCTTATGAAATTCACAAAAATGCATGGTATTGGCAATGACTATGTTTATATAAACTGCTTTGAAGAAGAAGTTAAAGATCCAGCTCGGCTGGCCCCCATCATAAGTGACAGGCATTTTGGCGTCGGGTCTGACGGGATCATCCTTATATTGCCATCGAGCATAGCGGATTGCAAGATGCGTATCTTTAATGCCGATGGCAGCGAGGCGCAGATGTGTGGAAACGGTGTCCGCTGTGTGGCAAAATATGTGTACGACCACAAAATCACCCAGAAGAATCCGCTTACGGTAGAGACACTGTCAGGGACTAAGACGATCCAGCTTTTTTCAGAAAATGGTAAGGTGTCTAAGGCGCGGGTCACTATGGGAAAACCCAGACTCATGCGATCAGAAATCCCCATGCTCGGCAAAGAAACACAGGTGATCGATGAAATCCTGACGATTAATAAGGATGCATCATTCCGGATTACCTGCGTCTCTATGGGAAATCCCCATTGCGTTATCTTTGTTGATAATTTTGATAAAGTTGATATACAAAAACACGGACAGGAAATTGAGCGCCATCAAATATTTCCAGAAAGGACAAATGTCCATTTTGTCAAAATACATAACCCTAAAGAGGTCACCATGAAGACGTGGGAACGCGGTTCGGGGATAACGATGGCCTGCGGGACGGGCGCATCCGCGGTATGCGTTGCAGGTGTGCTCAATAAAAAGACCGAACGCAAAATTCTTGCCCATCTGCCAGGCGGCGACTTAGAGCTGGAATGGGCAGAGGATGGCAATGTTTACATGACAGGCCCGGCAACGGAGGTGTTTACAGGGGAATGGACATTATATGATTAAAGATTGTTCTAACTATAACCCAATACAACTAAAGAATAAACCGGACTATGCGTAACTGTTCTGTGTGTGGATTAGTAAAAAAGCTCAATAATGCAAGATAAATTAAATGCCAGAGAAAAGTTTTAATGAAAAAATAGAGTTATTTAATAAAGATGACATCCGGCGTTAATTTTACATCAAGGTGGAGAAGGAGTTAGATTGGACAAAAGATGTCCTGATAAACCAGATTGAAGCAGACGCGTTCGAGCAGTATATGGCAAATCAGACCACCTTTGATAAAGCCGTGCCAGATAAATAACGTCGGAAAAAGAACTCGGTCTGGCGCTTCTGGAAAATGCGAGGAAGTTCCTGATAGAGATGTGCGCATACTTTACTTTTGTGGGCAATCAATACCGCTTGGAGATAGACGATCAGGAGTTTTTTGTTGATTTGCTGTTGTATTAACCGACAACTGAGGTGCCTTGTTGCGATAGAATTAAAGGCGTCTGAATATACTGGCAAGATGCAGTTTTATCTTTCTGCCCTTAATGACAGCGCAAAGCTTTCTGATAAGAATCCTTCAATCGGCATCATACTGTGTAAGGACAAAAGCCGTACCATAGTTGAGTATACCTTGAAAGTTACGGAAAAGCTGCCTCGTGAACTAAAATAATATTTCCGTCGCCAGAAGAAATGATTGCAAGAATACAGCATTTACAGGGTCCTCAAGAGAGATATCTTAGTATTAATGAGTTAAATCCTTACTGCGAGGCAAAAAGACCCACAGTCAGATACTTCGATATTAGAGAGGCAAATAGACGTTATGGTTTTTAAACTTTACGGACTAACCTACGAAGAAGTAAAAATCGTGGATACCGAGTTTGCCATGAGTGCGGCAGAGCTATGTAACATTTCAAGTAAAATAAAAAACTACTAATCTTAGATCCTTGTTGACAGAACAACCTATTTTATTATACATTTGCAATATAAATTTTCATGACAGCCGTAATATAAGGAATGACATAAAGGAATATTTTTTATTATATTCTATGTAGCTTTCACAAATTAAGGAATAATATGATTTTATGACTCACCCAATCGAAAGTTCCTTTTTATCAGGCGTTCTTCCAAGCTATAGGAATCCGCCTGTTAACGAAGTTGTTTGTGGAATGCGATTTCAAGTTCCCGATAAGCTCCGTATCCCCCATATCGGTTTTCTTTGGGATAAATTTCGCGCTGATTATCCGATTATCCAACATGCCTCACCGTTAGCATCAGTTAAAGGTGAAATTTTGGTAGATGAGGCAACAGGGATGCCCTTACCGAGAGTATGGTTTATAAATGAATCGGATGATCAGTTGGTGCAATTTCAGATTGATCGGTTTTATTTCAATTGGCGACGCAAACAAAGCAATTACCCGCGATATGACCACGTTATCAAAAATTTCGAGAGAGCTCTGAATACTATCATAAATTTTTTTGGCGAATTTAAGTTAGGCGAGCTTAAACCAATCGAATATGAACTTAGTTATATCAACCATATCCCAAAGGGGCAAGGATGGAATACGATTGATGACCTTCCAGGAATATTTCCGGATTTTGTTTGGAAGCAAACAAAGGAACGTTTTTTACCGAATCCTGAAAAAGTTGCCTGGCAGACAGAGTTTCCCTTGCCGGAAAAGAAAGGGCATCTGATCGTTAATTTAAAACAAGCTACACGAACTGAAGATAAAGTTCCTTTACTTGTTCTCGAATTGAAGACGCGGGCAATTGGTGAATCAGCGAGTAAAGAAGCTATTCGTGAATGGTTTGACTTTGCACATGAATGGATAGTCCGAGGCTTTACTGATCTAACAACCCCTGAAATTCAAAAAATTTGGGAGCGAGAAGACAATGTCTGATCTGCATTTATACGACGAGATTGTACAAGAAGCCACCGTAGCATATGGGAACAAATCTCTTATAGACTATTCCGCAATCGGTGAGTCAGATGATGAAGTATGGAATCGAAGAAATCGCTTGTTCCCAAAACCTCGAAAAGTGCCTGAGGACACATTTTTTTTGACAGCCGTAAGCCAGGAGGGTCTCAAAGCTCCAATAAGACCTTGGACTGAGAAAGACAACCCCTTCACTCAAGTTGATTTACTTGATAGCGAAGAAGATCTGGTAAAAGGATTAATTTTCCGGATTAGAATATCGAGGTCTATCCCCTTTCGACAACCTTTGGCAAATAGACTTTTCACTTTGTTTAATGATGCAAAGGAAGAAGACCCTGCCAGTCTTGGGATATCTGCTGGATCGCTTCGCAATTTTTATAATTTCCTTCGATTGCATACCAATCTAAAATGTCCAACTATTTCTCTAACACCTGATTATAATATCTCTGCTTCATGGAGGGGCGAGCAAAAGCGAATTTTCAGCGTGCATTTTTTGCCAAATGGGGATGCTCGCTTTGTTATATTCATACCGAATGTTAGGCATCCGGAACGACAAATCAGGATTTCCGGAGCAGTAACGACTGATATTCTGATGGAAACTGTGGCATCTTATCATGTATGCGATTGGATATCATAATGAAAGGTGATAAGATACCTGACCAAAACCACATTGCCCGATATTGCAAACCTACGCAAGTCTCAGATGGACAAATTCAGGCTACCGCTTTCATGTTGAGAACAGGTGAAGAAAGTTTATCTGTAAATTGGTTGGAATTTCTCAACTGCTCATGCAGGGAGAGTGAAATTGTTGAAATTCAAAATATTTATTCAACTAAATTGAGCGTAGGAGCGCGTGCAAAAATAGCTGTTCTAAATATTGGTGAAGTTCGCAAAAAAGTCTTAAAAGAAAGTCCAGATAGACGAAACCTTGAAGTCCTCCATAACCCTGAAAATGATGATTCATCACACAGCGGAATATATAACTTGAAACAAGATGATGAACTGATAGCTGAGCTGCTTCTTGAAACAGTCCGCGAGGTTTACTCCGCTCGTACATAGACAGGGCACAGGAACATACCTTCGTATTTCAACTACAGGATGCAGAATAACGTCGTCAGCCAAGAAATAATGAAAGTAGTAGTTCACCGCTGGGAACGCTGAGAACGCAGAGAAAATAGTGCAAAGCATAAGATTTTTAAAATCTTGTTTATATCACACTCGCACGCCCTGCAATCTTTGCGATCTCTGTGGAGTGTTGAACTATTACAATAAACAATACGAATTACCCTAGGTAAATATCGTCCTTCTAAAGAACTTGCCACATACATAAGTTCACGGTTTCCAGAGTCTTCTCTTTTAAAAATTACATCGGGATTAATAAGTGACGGAACAAAGCTCAGATATTCTGAAGAATATCGTACAGTTATGTTTCGCACTATAAGTAATTCCATAAGAAAACACGATAGCAACGAAAATAGCACTGTGTAAAGAGGATAAAAACATTTGGAAAAGCTTTGGCATGCCAATAAATGGTTTGTATTGTAACTGTCTTGAGTAAACTAATGATCTACTTTTGATAAAAGAGAAATCATTGCATATACAACGATTTTGTTACAGAATAAGACTATCAGTCCTTCAGAAGCACTTGGCAGTTATACGACCTTTCGTTGATAAAAATTAGATTGTAAAAGGGAAAATTATAGAGGTAGTTTTAAATGAAATTGCTTGATTTGATTTCCGAAAAGAACCTTAAAGAAGTCGTGTTCAGTGATTATGAACGAAGGTTAGTTTTATACAAACTGACTGATGAGCAATTTAAGAAAAAATATGGAATGAATTTTGTGATGAAGACATCCGTAATCTTTGGTTTCTTTTTGTTTGTAATTCTGTCATCTGGTTGTGCAACCTACAAGACCTCGGCTTTGCAAAGACCAATTTGGGAAGATACGTCGGCTATTTTAAAAAATATACAGGGAGAGACAAAGGATTTCTCATTGCAGGAAATACGGGATGCTTTAATTTCCAACAGTTCTAAACTCACTACCTTTCGCGCACATGTAGAGATGACCCTTACAACGCCGGACTCCAAAGGCCCCATTCGCTGTACCGGATTGATCGTATACCAGAGTCCCGGGAGCTTTCGGGCGTTGGGCTCTAAGTTTGCCACAACACTCTTTGATATGTCTTCTGACGGAGACAGGTTTTGGTTACATATTCCCTTAGAAAACACGGTTTACACGGGCGCATCCAATACCTTCCACAGGATTGAGGCGCTTGGAATTAACATCTTCCCGGGAGATATGGCAAGCCTATTCAATTACAGGGGCATTTTGGAAGGGAAAAAACCCATGCTGGAAACCTGGCCTGCCTATTGGCTTGTTCATGTGTTAGAAGTGGATAAAGAGGATGTAAATCTGAAAGGAAATCTGTCGATTGACAGGATTAATGCAGAGATCTTTCGGTGTGAATTGTTTAATCCCGACGGTTCTGTACGATTGCAAGCAATATTTACCAATTATACAACTCAGCAGGAGTGCAGGATACCTCAAAGGATTGACGTTCGCTGGCCGGTTTATAATACCACCCTGAGCATAACGTTTTCAAACATTGCTGTAAACGGTATCCTCGATCCAAAGTTGTTTACCCTCACAATACCTAAGGAGGCACACATAATTTCCCTGAACTAAATTCCATGTCTTTCTTGCGTTTCTTGTCTTTCTTGTCTTTCTTGTGTTTCTTGTGTTTCTTGTGTTTCTTGTGTTTCTTGTGTT
>JAUQXU010000255.1 GCA_030837935.1 Candidatus Brocadia sp. | reverse complement strand
TGAATGCAAGAAGGATATGTGTGAAAATGAAACCGCACATATCAATGCCCTGATGCTCCTGACAACACTCACCCAGGATGAAGATATCCTGAGAAAGTCTCAGGAGAAGATCGAGGAATTAAAGAAGAAGATAACCATCAGACAACACGACAATCTCGTAAATTTCTACAGCCGACAGAGTCGTCCACAGGATGCCGTTGGAGCCTTTGAGAAGCTCTCGGACGCCTCTGGCGGTAATCTCTCTCAGGACCAAAAGCTTACCGGTTTCATCTTATATTACTCAACCTTTGAGCACGAGAAGGCAAAGCAACTCTATAAACAATTGACGCCCCAACAGAAGGTTATGGTACAAGACACCTTTGGGGATATCCAGTTCTAATTAACCATACAAAAGGAGGGACATTACATGCGTAATCATATCAACGTGACCCTGTTATTCTTCATCGGCTTACTCGTATCTATACGCCCTGCGCATGCCACAACGTACAGTCCCATCGTTATCGAGCCATATGATGATGAGAGTCTCAGGATCATCAGCTCGTCTCTGGGCGCATTTAAGTCGAACTTTGACCGTGTCAAAGATGATAAAGCAGCATTAATAAGCGCATTTCAACAAAACAAGGCCAATCCAACACCGGAGAATACCGCTAATGTGACCGAGAAGGCAGGCCAGGTGCTCTATACCACCGTTGAATTTGTCAAGAATGGACAAGAATCTATCGACCGTGCTGTCCCCGAATTAAGGAAATACCGGAGGTATTTGCAAAAAATTTCCGCGAGCATGGAAGGCGAGGAGAACCCAATGCTTTCTGATCGTGCAAAGCAGGTAGAGAAAGAGGCGGAGAATATCGAGAGGTTATTAACTGATCTTGAGAAGGCGGAGAAGGACTTGAAGCTTATCAAGAGCGACCTCGTAATGCTTACCAGGGCATGGCTGCACAGCGAGCAGATTCAAAGGGAATTGCGGAAGAGTTTTGGTGGCGGAAAGATTGGAAGCATCCACAAGGAGTTGTCAGGGGTAGTGGATACGCTTTCGGAGGTAAGGGGTATTATTACTGATCTGTTGAGTGAAAACAGCCTGGGATGTTCTTCCGAAGAGTATGCAGAGGGTGTAGAACAATACCGGTCTTCGGTAAGAAACTACTTCAGGGGGACGCGCAGATGAGAACTGATGCTTGTGATGACAATTTATTTGTGATAACTATTCATTCTTTTAATAAGGAGATACTATCATGTTAAAGACATTAAACGTGTTATTTGTCGCATTATTTCTGATACAGGTTGTTATTGCTGGCAAGGCATTTTCAGAAGGGACTGCCCCCGCATTTCAAGCCGTGCCGCAGCAGGAGGCTGAGATGCCGGCTGAATTAAAGAGGTCTATTATGCGCAAGGAGCAGAAGGGTCTTGATCTTGCCAGGAGTGCTATTGAAATGGCAGACCCCTATCCAAACTTAAAAGAATCAGTGAAGGTAAAGACAGAAGAAATACAGGAACTCACGAGAAAAAAGACAGCGCTCCAGACAATGGTACAACGTACGAAGGTGGATATGAACAAAAAGGCTGCGGAGTTCGCTAATAATCCCCGTATGTTGGAGGTTACAAAGAAGCTCTATACGAAGAAAATAAACGAGATGCAGCAGGAATATGTTGAAATTGAGCAACTCCTTCCAAAACTCAATACGGAGTTGGCAGAGAATACCATCGAACTCCAGGCTGAAGAATTAACCCGTGCAAAGGATGAGAATGCATCTGACAATGTTGATGATACCTATCAAAAGGCTGTGAACGAAAGGTTTAACAAAGGTACATCGCTCTTAAATTTAATCAATACTTATAAACCTTACCATTAGTATTTCGTCATTTTTAATGGTGGATTTGGGGGATTAATTTAAGTCGCTCACCATAAAAGTAAGTTGTTATCGCACGGGCGACAGGCCGAAGCATCCTCATTTTTCCCCTCTAAAAAGAGGGGATTAAGGGGTGTGTCTTTTACTCATGGCATCGGCTTACCCACACGCAATGACACGTTCATATGTAAACTTGTTTCCGAAGCACACTATTATTTACTTATTCTTTTGGAAAGGAAAAATATTTTATGGGAAAAATGCTGATTATGCAGATCAATGACCTTTACTGGGGTATTCCATTTTTAATCATCATCTTTTTTACCATAAAACATTTTATGGACTCTTTTTTTACCGTGTATATTAAACCCGGATGCAGAGACAGGGAGCTTCTCCTGGATTTTATCTCAACGCGAGACCAGCACACCATTGACACCATTATGGATTCCCGTGATCCGCTTGTTTCTTCCATTACACCGGTAGTTTCAAAAAGCTTAGCAGCGGTTGGATCGGACGGTAAAGACAATGTTAAACTCCTAAAGCGTAACCTGAAAGAAAGGCTTTATAGGTTGGTAAGAATAGATATACCACATAAGGAATTCCTGAATTACTATGCAGGGGCAATCATACTCGTAGGTTACTTCGGGAATCTCATTGCAAACTTTTTGATGTTTAGCAACTTCGGCGTTAATTCAAGTACTTTCCTTGAGCATTTCAAATCCATGGCAATCGGCATAAAATCCTGTTTCTTCGGTGTGATAGGGGTAATCATCATACCTCTTGGAAATATCTACCTGGAAACATTGATGAAAAAAAGAAAGGTTATTGTAGAAAATTTTTATAAGGCAATTATCAACAAGATAGATCGCACTCATGAGGAGGCAGCCGAATGAAGGATTTCAGGTCAATGGCATTTGTTATTTTTGCCGATATTGCATTCCAACTCTGTAATGGTTTAGCGGCTGGATATTACTTTGTTACCTTAAAGGAACAAGAGGCTAAACATGCGGAGTGCGATCATACCGAATCCCGCCAATTAAAAGAAAAAGGGATAGAGGTTCCCATGCTGGATAATGGAAATAGCAGCGAATCCCCATCAGACAATCTAAACTCCATTGAAATACTTGTCCCGAAAGAAGGAGGGAAATTTATTATAGGTGGTGAGACTGTCCAGATATCTGAACTTGATATAGCGCTGAAAAACATGGGAAATACCTCATGTACGGTAAGTGTTGATAAAACAGCGCCCAGTGGCGATACCCTTTACTTATTCGATGTCCTTAACAGGCATAATTTAAAAGTAAAGATTCTATATCTCGGAGATAAATAATATGAAGACTTACAAAAAATTTACCAGTTTTACATTTGCCATGTTCATTTGTGTATGTATTGTATTGCCGGTATTCAAGGCAAATAACTTCTTCATGAAAAAAGAAGAGACACAAGATAGGAATATTTCGTTAAAAAATATTACAATTCCAAAGGCAATTGTGCCAAAAACATTGAAAGAAGAACCTACTCACATAAATGCTCAAGCGATACAAAATAAACCAAAGAAAGAAAAAGTATCTCAGGATTCAGCTTCCGTAGCAGAGGCTGATAAGCCGGATGAGATTATTGTCCATGAGCCGGTAAAGGCTGTACATGCACAAACAGACAAGTCACAGCAAAGAGCAAATCCTGTGTCTGCGGATTTGCCACACACAGCGCCAAACCAACGTGCCCCACGAGACAATGTAATACAAGAAAACAACCTTATTGAACAAAAATTTGTGGAAAAATCTTCAGATAATAGCGCAAATAAAGCCGAAAGATTTAATTTTGAAAAATACGGTAAAAATCTCGTAGAAATTGCCGGCTTGGAAGAGGGTGAAAAAATGCCGGTACTGGAGTTGGATGACTTTAATTATAAAGAAGGATTGAGTTTTTACGGTTATCAATTGGTGGCGCGGCCACAGCCCCTTCCGAAAGAGCCGTATTATTTTGCCTTCAATAACAAGGAGATTAAATTTGCAAAAGGAAAATGCCCCTATATTGGTACTTTTCACCCTGCTGAGCAAGCAGATAAACTTCTGTTTGAGAGATTATTATCACAGTCTGCATACAATGAACTGGCAAAAGATACTCAATTCCAGCTTTTTTATGCGCCAATGGATGCAGAAAAGGAACGTTTATTGAGGTGCAAGATAAAGACCATTCTTGGCGCTACACAGGGGGATGTAAGCGAGGTAATAAAGATTCATGGCAAGTTCAAGAGAGCAGGTGATGCATATATCTTAATTGTCGAATCCTTACAAAATATAAATGGGGAAATAATTCCCATTAGCGACCGAGACAATAATATGGTTGCTCAGAAAGGATAAATCTTTAGTTAGTACAGAAAACAGTTACCATTAATTACCAGTACGAGACATCCATAAACCTGAGTAAAGTGAAGAAACGATGGCTCAAAAGCAATAGAAAAGATTCTGTTTGGATAGTTTAAGCTAAAAAATAAAAATCTATACTTTGTGTAAAATTCCTTGAAAATAAAAAACCACTATGGTATAAGAAATCAATTTCAACATATCATTTCTCTAATAATGGGGGCTTTTTATGAATGGACTAACCACGTACAAATCATGCACTTCAGGAATAGTATGCTTCTTCCGGAATAATTCTTCAGCCATTTTCAAAAATCAAACCATACCGAGATACAGACCGTATCGCAAAGAAAAACATCCCAATATCAAGGATTTTCATGGAATATTTACCGGAAATATTAGGGATTTTAAATTTTTTAGTATGTCGATACTATAAGTAATAACGCATTTGTAAAAACATGATGTCTTATGGCATTTTATTGAAAACCATAGAATGTGAAGTCGTACACAAACTGTATTTCCGAAGGAATCAGTATGATTGAATCCACATAGTGTGGGGAACACTAGAGAAACAACCTTTTTCCCAGGAAGATTTTCCAAATGGTTAACCTTAAGTATAAAAAATTCACAATTCAGGATGACGAGGGTTATTTCGTTTCTGATGGGATTGAGAACCTTATTTATTTCCCTTTAAAATCCCTAATTTATCAAGTTTCGTCAGAGGCTGGTCAAATTATCCAGAAAGAAAATGATCCCCTTCTTCGGAAAGAACTAATTAAACAGGTCAAGATTGATTTAAAAAAAGTAAAAAAGTTTAATTTCCCCAAGGTTAAGCGAACCGAAGGAAGCAATGTTCTCGGTCTGGCCCTTACGACTACCTGTAATCTGAGTTGCACCTATTGCCATGCAAATGCTAATGCTAGCGAAACAAACGCTTTTTTGAGAGAAGAAATAATCGACACCGCGATTGATTTGGTTTTCAACAACTGTAAAAAGAGCAAAAGTGATTTCTATTTGGTTTTCACAGGTAGCGGTGAACCAACGGTTTTTTGGAATGGCTTGCAAAGAACTTTGGAAAAAGCCAAGAGCCTATGCAAAAGTGGCGGAATAAATTTCCACTCGATCATGTCAACCAATGGTTATTACGGGATGGAAAAACGAAAATACATTTGCAAAAATTTTTCTAGGGTTTCTTTATCTCTCGACGGCCCCCAAGAATTCCATGACGAAAACCGTTATACACAAACTGGTATAGGAAGTTTCGCAACGGTTTTTTCGACTGCAAAGTTCTTTTTTCGTGAAAAATTTCCTTTTGGAATTAGAGCAACCGTTTCTCAAAAAGGAGTTGATAATATGTTGAATATTTTTGAATTCTTTCAGCAAAATTTCCCTGGGGTTACAATTGCTTTTGAGCCACTAATCCCTATGGGACGAGGATGGGATCATCCTGAACTAGTTCCCAAAGCGACTGACTTTGTAAATGGATACTGCGAAATTATGAGAAAATATGGCAAGGATAGGGTTGCGTATTCTGGAATTTCATTTAAAAAATTGAGAAATAAGTTTTGTGGACCTGTCGCTGGGCCACATTTTAACGTTGAGATGGATGGACTTGTTCATGGCTGTTCTCGAATTGGATCATCGGAAAACTTTGTTTTTGGAAGGTATAATTCAGAATCTCGGGGCTTCGATATTGATAACGAGAAAAACAGATACATGTCGGAAATTTGTGTAGATAACCTTTCAGAATGTAAGGAGTGTTTTGCACGTTATAATTGCGCTGGAGATTGTCATGATTTTAGAGAAAGGGGTTATATTCGATGTGACGCCAATCGGGCAATTCTTTGGAGCTATCTTTGTAAGGAAATTTAAAAGGAGGAATTCAAATGAAAGAGAAGGAAATTGTAAAAACCCAGTTAGTAAAAACAGTACCAAGTCAAGAAAGAAGATTGGTGCTAAAAGTTGTTAAAATTGAGAAAAACCAACCTTGTGAAGATTTACATTCTAATTCTTGCGATAACTGTCATCCGTGGACTTCTTGTTGTGATTCTTACTAATATGGAACATGACGGAATTTGTGGCGTACCTTAGTTGTCAATTCGTATCCTGTTCTAATGGCTTAATACGCATAGTCAGAAGCCGAGTTACAACTGGAATGGATTTCGAGAACTTATAGTACAGTTTGCGATACCAGCGCCCAGGATAACTGAGTAGTCCAAGCGTAGAAACCGAAGCTTTATGTGTCTTTTTGTCAATGTGTGTCAGTTATTCTGGCTCCACCAGCGAAAATGAATTGCCAATTAATTGATAAACATCGCTTGGCTGAAGCATTTCCCGGCAGGGGTTCCGTTCATTAGGGGATAAATTTGACGCTTACGCAGAAAATACCCAAAAGAGAGTTGAGATCACTACACCTAGACGCTAAAGTCGCTTCTCACGAACAAATTTGACTTATCTTCGGGCAACATAAATGTATTTTTTGATTTCAGGCGCTTCAGGAACAGGGAAGACAACAATTGCTCGCTGGATTAATCTTCAAGGGGTACCTATCTGTGCATATGATTTGGATGACTATTTTATTGGTGAGCCGCGCAATCAAGCCTGGCGGCTAAGGGCATATGAAGCATTCTTTAGAAATTGTAGTGAACACGGAGACAATGGAATTCTGCTTGGACAAATTCCAATACTGGAGTTCCTAAAATGCAGCCATATTCAATTGAATATTCATCGTCTTGCTATTGCTATTCTCACATTGGATGATACCTGTCGCGAGAATCGCTTGCTCGCGAGAGGTTGGTCCCGTGAAAGAATTGAATTGCATCGAACTTGGCTCGTGGAGAATGAACTTGCCAAGACCACAATTTTCAGCAACCTTGGAGTCGCAATCTTAAAGGTAATTGATGTGACCGATTGTTCGACAGATATAATTGGTTCGCAACTCGTTAGCTGGATCGAATTCATATGTTCTGAGTTCAACTACCTGCACATCGAAGGTATATGACATGCATAATATGGTTCACACTATGAGTCCACTGCGAAATGTTTGGATGCAAGATCTTCCAAAAGCAAAGTCACTCGAAGAAGTAGCTTTACTTCTGAAAAGTACTGCAACCGAAAACTATTATGACATCTATCATCCTCTTCCATTTTATGAACTTGGTGGTTTACGGACAGCAGTAAAGAAGTCGGCGTTTCTAGGGAAGATCGAGATTATTAAGGACGCCGCAAGTCGTTTGATGATAGAGAAAATGCTTAAAGCCGTCGAAATGAAGGTGATTGATATTGGTGCTTCGGCAGGCGGAATCGCGCTCGCGTTGGCAATTGATGGTTTCAATGTGACTGCAGTAGAACCCGACGAAAAGTATTTCTCGTTAGGAATTACTATAAGTCGTCTTCGCAATATTGATATCAATTGGCGGAATGAATCTCTAGAAACTGCAATAAACGAACAGGAACATTATCATGTGGCTATACTCAGCAGCGTCTTTCAGTGGGCCGCTAAAGGCGGAGAAAATATTAAGGCGGCTGGAAAGGCGCTCCATTGGGTATCTGAACATTGTGACCACATGATGTTTGAACAAGGATTTACTAAAGGCACATCTTGCTTTGTTACGGATAATCCTGATCATTATCAAGAGATCATAAAGCTTTTGCTTATGTACACCTCATATAATGACTTCAAGATGCTTTCAACAACTGAGCTATATCCTGGGCAGATGCGTTACTTGGTGCTGTGCTCTGGACATCGGTGAAATCTTACTCTTTTACAAATATCCAGTCGCGATCACTTTTTCGAAAACCATCTTTTCTCATGCCGTAGCAGACAGAAGGCAGTTTTCTCCTTGTTTCGAAGGCAATTAAATCATATAATCGTTTGGGGTTTAGCCTATGCTTCGTAGCCCTTGCATCTCTTAGGAATTCTCATTTATGAAGAACTGTCATCTCATTATCGCTGCGCACGATGGTATCGTCACGAACTATACCGGTGTCGGAACAATCATTCGAAACACCGTTCATATTTTAAATCGAAATCGTTCGCGGCTGCCTCGCTATTGCAGAGTCTACCTTGCCACGATCGCGCTTGGAACAGACTCACCGATTTTCAACAACGATTGTTTCGAACATGCAACCGAACTTGCGGTAGCAACTGGTGGACGCCTAATCGAATTATACAACGGCACCAGTGAGCAAGATACTGATTCAATGTGGGGTAACGGGCAGGCGCGACATTGGGCGATGAGTTGCTGTTCATTAGCGTCATGCATATCGGTCATTATACCAGAAGTGACCGAACCAGTTGTCGCATTATGTCACGATACAGACTTCCTGTTTTTCCAGATTGTTAAACGGCAACTCAAGCTACAACGGCTACACAGTTATTTTTTCCCGCATAGTACCGGCATCAACCATGGTAGCATTATTCGGAGCACTCCAGATAGAATCCGGGTCGAATATGAAAACTCTTGTTTCGCCTCCATTGCTGAGGATCCGAATGCAACGCTTTGTACAACAGGAAAATGGTTTACCAGTCACTTATCTCAGGTATATCACGCGAAGGTTAATCCGCAAAATGCACTGCCCAACGGATTACTGTTTGATCTATACGCTGATGCCGTGCATGCAAAATCCACAACTCAAGCTCTTCGTGAAATATGTCCATCTTTGGATGAGGATTCTAGAATAATATTCTCTTGGGGCCGTTGCAGCCGCGCAAAGGGCTTTCTCCCAATGATCCAAGGATGGATACGGATCAGCGAAGATTACAAAAAGCACGTCATGGTTATCCAAATGCCTGACCAGTCTGGAGAACCGGAATATTATCGGGAGGTTGCGCGGATCGCTGAAGGTCGTCGTGATTGTATATTGTTGAACGCCTTTACCCCTGCGATTTGGCAGACGTTTCTCCGTTCTTTATCAACGGATGTGGTATGCATTCCTTCGCTCGCAGATCCGAGTCCTCATACGCCATTGGAGGCTAAATTGTTTTCAAAGGAAATGAATTATTGTATTGTCGCGAGTCATATTGACGGCATAGTAGAGTGCTTTGGGTCTGATGAGGCTGTCTTTGTGTTTGATCCCCAAAAGCCAGCGGAATGGTCGTGGCGTCTACGAGATGCGCTCCAGATGGAATCTGCTACCAAGGCGCGCATGGCTGCAAAGAACGCAGCTTCTGTTCGCAACTTCAATTATGAAGATAATTTCCTAAAATTTCTTAATGGCTTCGTACTTCCTCATCTAACCAATGAGCAATGACATAATCATTATCCGGGGCGGATCCGGTACTGGGAAAACGACACTCGCGGCTTCACTTCGGCCACATTTTCCGAATGGTATCACAATAGAGTCGGACCGTGTGCGGGAGATGTTTAACCGCTTAGATTGGATGTGCAAGGAATCCTATACCACAGTACTGGAGGCGCTTGCACAGATTGTAAGTTTCTATGCAACGAAGAACAATAGGCCCCTTATCGTCGTTGATACTTTTGAGACAGTATATTTGAAATATTTTTGCTCACGCCTTCCATCAGATTTGCAAACAGTTGTGATTTCTCTTTATGCTGATTGTTATTCCGTCTGGGCAAGAATGCGTGCTCGCGAAGGGGATGCGCTGCTCGAAAAGGCTGTTCTAAACAGTATTACTCAAGGACAAGAGCAGCCTTTGACTGGAGGTGACGCACTGGCAATTGATACTACCAATTTAAGCTCGATTGCTGTTTGCAAGACAGTTCTTGCATTTCTCGCAAATCGCATCAGCTAATCTAGAACGCTGTATGCGGTGGCCATTCGAGATCGGTATCTGGACAACTCAGCGACCGGTTAATATGCTTTATATTAACAAAATATCATGCTTCATAGGAAATGTGAAACCATACGACCGACCTGGATTATCGATGCGAACTATTTGCTTCCGGCCATTGTTTCGATCTCAAGTTTCATAAAGCACATCGACATGGAGTGCACGCTTTATTGTCTGGTGTCTGACTACTCTCGGATTCACGATACGGTAACCTCACTTATTCCGCGTGTTATTGTTCGCAGCTATGAGGCATCAGAGCGTTACAACAACCGTTTATACGGTCAGGTAGTTGATAATCGCATGATGCGATTTGACGCCATAGCGCAGGCACATGTCGATCAAACGATACTTCTCATCGATGCCGACACCATTTTCGATGAAGGAATTAGGGACTTGGTGTCACTTCTTATTGAATATGATTCTGGGTTGCCAACTATTTGGGGTGTCGTTGAGTATGAATCGGCACTCGATGCGTACTTATATTTTAAGTCGCGTAATCCTGAGGGCATTTATTATGACATAGCGCCAGCGATGAAGGAGATGTGCTATGATTCCGTTTATGGTAATCATTGGCGCCAGATTCTATCTGCTCCGCAGCCAAACAACGGCTTACTTGCATTTAAGAACTGCAGTCATGTGACTTCGGTTTGGAGAGCATTCTACGAACGTGGATTACAGCATTATGCGATTAATCCTGAGGATGATCAAGTTCCACTTGCAGCGGCCATGGTAACTGCAGACTGTTGCTTTGTTCGCCTCCATGATAGATATAACTCAAAAGGTGCCGTAAATGGATTCTACGCCATGTTTCATCCATATGCTGGACTGTGGCGTAACGAATTTCGCGCTGCCCTAGCGCCGATTTCAGACATTTCGCAGTGCGCTAATATATGCCGAGATATCTTGGAGGGGCTTCCGCAGGAACTCCTTTCGGCTTATCGGCTTGGAGAAGGGGAGCCGTACCATTACCTAGCAATACCAGGTTTCTTTGATTTCTCGGATCTATACTTTGAAATTGCGCGTGATTTCCAAGAGGGACACTTTGTCGAAATAGGTACGTATCGAGGGAAAAGCACTTGCTTTATGGCGGAACTTATCCGTTCGTCGGGAAAGAAGATAAAGTTTATTTCGATAGATGCTTATATCCGAGATGTAACGTTCGAAACAGTTTCCAGGTGCTTCACAGATAAAGGGCTTTCGAATTACGTCACACTCCTTAATATGCGTTCAGATGCTGCAAGTAGACTATTTGTTGATGAGTCACTCGATTTTGTATTTATCGACGGCGGACATGCCTATGCAGAAGTGTTAGATGACCTAGAGAAATGGTACCCTAAGGTGCGACCAGGCGGCGTTCTGGCTGGCGATGACTATACTATTTCCGATGTCTTTGAGTTAGGCGTTCGGTGCGCCGTTGATGATTTCGCTCGTGTTAATAGACTACGTATAAACATAAAGGCACCATGCTTCGTTATTCGCAAGTAGGCTGGCCTATATTAAGCTTTGAATAAAGGCGCTTGAGTTTTGCTGATAACCGACACTCCACAGCATCCAAATCCATGCCTCCGCTAGGGAACCTGCGTCGTAAGAGTTCAAATTCTACTGCCGCTTCATCCAATCGGTTTTCGTGTAGAAACGCCATTACTCGGCTTGCAAGAATCCCAGGCCACATTGTCTTGGGCGTTATGCTTAATGAGTAATCAAATGCTCCCTCAAATTCGTCGCGAGAAAATGATTGAAAGGATTGCCGTAACTCAATAAGAGATGACGGCACCGCCAGATCATATTTGAAGATAACCGTACTAGAGTATGTAATACAACGTAACGGCTTAAAATATTTTCGCAGCCGATACATTATTAAGTGTATCCAAGGTGTATAATAATGTGCATAATCCTGGTGGAAGATTGTTGCAATGCCAGGGATGAGATTGGAGATAAAGTTCTGGATAACAACGTTTGAAAGATCCCAGTTTTTCATGATATCGATAAAAAGGCATTCGATGGGTTCAGGAAAGAGCGACGCGGAGAGCAAGTCGCCGGGATGAACAGAGATCAAGTGCTGAAACGGTTCTATTTGTGCCTTAAAGGCGCCAAGAAAAGAGTCGCCCGCACGGAAGCGCCCTTCCATTGAGGTACCGGTGGCAAATTGGTCCATCCAGTTCTCCCAGATGAATCTATCGTAACAATGGATGACAGGGTTGTGACAAGATCGTGTATGCCCCGCCAATCCTTTCGCAAAAGCGATCGTTGATGCCCCTAACCAGGGTCCCAAATCCACTATTGCTCCCTCTCCAATATAGTGCTTCCGTGCATAGGTACATGCGGCGGCAAATTCCTCCGTTGTTATCATGGCGATTACATTATGTTCAGCGGGCATACAATGTATAGAGTCTTTCGTGATGACGA
>JAUQXU010000254.1 GCA_030837935.1 Candidatus Brocadia sp. | reverse complement strand
CTACAGGCAATTGCTGAATTCATTAAAAGAGGGGATATATCAGTGTGAGCCAACGGAAGATGGGGTATTTACCTGGATCAATCAGGCAGGGGCAGAGATCCTTGGCTGCAACTCACCTGAAGAAGTGATTGGAACACGGGTAAAGGATATGTATGTGAATCCCCATGACCGGAAAGAATTAATTGAGAAGTTGGAAAAGGAAGGGATATGGAGGGATTTCACTTCCTATTGCAAGAGAAAAAATGGAGAGCGGTTTATTTCTGAGAGGACATCTAATCTTGATCGGGATGAAAGCGGTAAACCAATCGGGATCACAGGTGTATTCAGAGACATAACAGAAAGATAAAAAATAATTATTTCATGTAAATATCCTGAACGAGGAGTGCAAGATTATGAGAAATGAGGTGGCAAAGGGTGTGTCCGTAAATGCAAAGGCCCTTATTTTAATAGTGCTATTTGTGAACGTTGGTTTTGCTGTAAAAATGCTCAATAAGTATTACAGGATGAAAGAAGCGGGATATATCAGGGAAAAGACATTTCATGAACAACTCAAGACGAGAATAATGAAGGCCTTTGGTTCTGTGGAGGAACTAAACAAGATGGTCGGTGATATTACGCAACAAAAAGAGGGGGCAGAAAAAATTGCGGCTTCTTTTAAGGAACAAGACGAGCAATTGAGACTTGCGAATGAAAAACTTGAGGACATAAAGGTAAAGCTAG
The DNA here is from genome assembly GCA_030837935.1 of Candidatus Brocadia sp. Taxonomy (GTDB): domain Bacteria; phylum Planctomycetota; class Brocadiia; order Brocadiales; family Brocadiaceae; genus Brocadia. The sequence continues at coordinate 17,679 of JAUQXU010000254.1, read as the reverse complement.
AGGAGGAAAAGGCCCGATTACAACGAGAGATATGGGGTTTGGAGGATTCGTTGTCATTAGCAAGAAAGACGCTCGGCAGCAAGGATTTGTCAATTCAGGAACTCATGAAGAATATAGAAACAATTAAAAACGAGAATATAGCGCTCAAGAAGCATATTGAAAAACAATCAAAAACACCGGAAGGATGGAGTCTGCCCCTCCAATGAATTTATCCTTGTGATAATTATGGAAGATTTTTATGCAAAGGATTTTCATTGGGAAAAAGCCGAAAAGGGCTTTTGAGAAAAAGTTTTTATCCATTGAAAAGGAAAGGGGGTGCACTAAAGAAATTAAAACATTGAAATGAGTAGTTGTATTGAGCTTGAAAAGAGGGGATAAATAATTTAGTAATTAGTGGTGTTTTAAAACGAGGTATCCAATATTTTAGAGGAGAACAATCAATGTTATATACTGGAAACGTGGATGCAATTGCGGCGGTGTCTTTAAAGAAAGCCACTGCAATGAAACACAGCCTGACAGGCTTCTTGACGCTTGCTGTAGTGGCTGGTTTTTATATTGGATTTGGCGTCCTTCTCATGGTTATTGCGGCTGCTCCTGTTGCAGCGCTAAATCCCGGAATAGGTAAAATAGTCGGAGGCGCAGTATTTCCTATCGCTTTGATATTGGTAGTTATTGGCGGAGCCGAATTGTTTACGGGATATAATTTATTGATACTTAAAGGGGCTTTTCGGGGTACCGTGTCGTTTGGCGATTCAATGTTGGGCTGGTTTTGGACATATGTAGGTAACCTGGGTGGATCCATGATTTTTGCGCTTTTAATTTATATGTCTGGTGTGTTTGCCCCTGATCCATGGCATGCATTTTTGAACAAGGCGGCTACCTATAAGATGAATGCACCATGGTGGGAATTATTTTTCAGGGGTATCTTTTGTAACTGGCTCGTATGTTTGGGAATATGGAGCTGTTTTAGGGTTACTAGCGACAGCGCCAAGATAATAATGTGCTGGTGGGTTTTGTTCTGTTTCGTTACGACAGGAATGGAACACAGTGTGGCAAATATGACAATATTGACGATTGCGAACTTATTACCTCACGATCCAGCAATGATTTCATGGGGCAAGATGTTTGGATGTAACCTTGTCCCTGTTACCCTTGGCAATATCGTGGGTGGTAGTTTCTTTGTTACCTTCCTTTATTGGTTTGCTACCCATATGGATGAAAGGGGAGCCAGGAGTCTGGAGGCTATAAAAGGAGGTTCTGGAAGTGCAGGTCTTCCTCGGGCAGGCGGGTCTCCTGAAGAGATTAAAGATATTAAGGTGAAGATGAAGCAATAAAGCAGAAATAAATTCTAAAATAAGGTATTAACAGGAATTGGTAGTAAGAGTCTCAGTGCACAAAAGGCCAGCTTGACAAGCTGGCCTTTTGCATTTTTTAAACCAGAATTATTTGAAGGTTTGGGGATTAAATAAAATTGAGCATTATTCTATGACTGGTTATAATCAGTTACCGGGAGGAAAACGTTTTTCATGAAGGAGACTTTTACCTCTCTGCGACCGCACACTCTCGGACGTAATAGTGGCAAGGCGCACCTTGCCACTATTGTTATAAAAGCCATAGAATCCGAGTTTCCTTTGCATTATTCGGATGCGTTTTTTATGATCTTCCATTTCATTTGCTCATTGCCACTTTATACATCCTGCCTTCAGTGCGTTGCAGGTGCTATATTTCGGTGAGCGTTCGTCAGGGTTTTTTCCTCCATAAATGAAAGACACATGAGACAAACGAGGGACACGAAGATATATCCAAGAGAATAATTGTTGGTGTAATCTTTAATTGTACCTAAAATTATAGGAAGAAAGAAGCCTCCGAGACCTCCTGCTGCTCCTACCAGACCACCCACAGCCCCCGTATCTTTTGGAAAGTATTCTGCTACAAGTTTGTAGACAACACCATTGCCAATACCTAGGCAAGTTCCCATAATATAGAACACCATGAGTGAGGTTACCAATGATACGTTCAAATTGAGGAATACTGCTATGATAAGTACAATTACTGTAAGAAATACCATTATTTTCCTTCCATTGAACCTGTCACCTAGATAGCCACCCAGGATTCGGGTAAATGATGCAAGAAATACAAATATTGATGTGAAGCTACCAGCCTTTACCGGTGAAATATTATAAAAATCACAAAGATACGATGGTAGCCATATCGAAAAGCACACGAAGAACCCAAAAAACATAAAGTAAAATAGGCAAAAAATCCAGGCCAGTCTGGAAGATTTAAATAGCTTCAGTTTATCGCTTAAGGTTGAAACCTTTGCATCGGCTGGTTTTGGGGCATCTGAAGTAAAAAACCAGTAGATAAATGCCATGAAAAGCAAAGGAAATGCATAAAATATAAACGCTTTATTCCATCCTAAAGACTCAGCGATAAATGGTGCTCCAAAAGCAGAAAGGGCAGTACCAGCGTTTCCCACACCATAAACACCTAAAGCAAAGCCTTGTTTCTTCTTCGGATACCATCCTGAAACATGTGGAATTCCAACAGCAAATGATGAACCTATTAAACCATACAGGAGACCACATGCTAACAAAAAGCCATAACTATGTGCGAAACTCGTAAGAAGCAGGGTTAAAAAACCAAACAGAAGCATAATAGTAAAAACAAGTCTTCCGCCGAATTTATCTGTCACAATACCCATAGGAATTTTGGCAATAGAGCCAAGTAATACAGGTGCGGCCAGTAATAATCCCACTGATGTGGAAGACAGGTTAAATTCTACCTTAAAGTATACTGCCAAGGGAGCATACAATGTCCAACCCGCAAAACATAGTGCAAATGCTACGGTTGCAAGTATCATTACCCTTGTGTTGCCATTTGGTGTTTGTATCGATTCATTTGCAGACATATTCATAAAAAATCTCCTGATAACGTAAATGTATCGTCATACTAAAGTGATTGCGATTTGTTGACGATAATAAAAAATATTACAGTTCAAACGATTGTTAACTTGAGTGTACATACTGAAATAGTTTAAATTCGGTCTTTACCTTTAATGGACATTTATACAATCCCTCCGTGATTAAAGAACTTGTTTGCTTTATGTAAAACAAGGTATCATCTTTTGTCTTCATCAAAGTAAAATAACCATATACTTGCCCATCCCGAAAGAGCATAGATAATGTCTTTTCGTGATCAAACGGATGCGCATACAATTCTTTGACTTGCTTCCCGATTACATCGTCGGCTGAATGAAATCCAAAAAGCTTTGCGCCATTAGCATCGATATGGGTAATGACGCCATCGTAAGAGGGCTCATACTCATACCAACCCTTTGCATCCTTTACCTCAGGAAGCGTTTTTGATACACTTTTCGTTGATACATGTATGTTATCCATATAAATTCTCCTTCCAATAAATATTATTTACTGTTTTAATTCCCATGTCATTACTGATTTTTCTGGCGATTGTTTTGCATTACTTTCGACAACCTCTTTCTCCTTGTTACCTTGATAAATAGTATTTTCTGATTTAAGGACCGGAAGCTCCTTTTTAAATTTGGAAATCTTACTTTTGATGAAGTCTTCATCCCTCTGTGTTACAAGAGAGCCCAGGGTATTTAAAGGGTTGTATACTTTGTATTTTTGTTCCCGAAGATACCCCCGCTCTTTCTTTAATTCATAACCATCCAGGACTGCTATGATAAATCCAATAGTGACGATGGTTGTTACTCCCAGTAACGCCTTATGAGGTACAGACAAATTTTTGAGCATATAGCCAGAACTTAACTTTCTGTAAGTCAATATTGCCATTGCAAATGCCGGAATGATCATCGCTATCATAAGAGACTTTATCATCGAGCTAATATTATTCAAGGCAACGAAAGCTTCATCGGCATCAATTTCAACAATGAGTCCCATATTGAAATCCTTCAGCCAACTCCATGCACCCACGACTTTTAACCCATCGTAGTCTCTGTATCCTTCTAAATCATAGCCAATTGCCTTTTCCGTAATGCACCTTTTTACCCCTTTCGTAATTATTTGATTATCAGGGTCTGCAACAACATGGCATGTTTTACAGGTATCGCCGGTATTTTTGATGTGCTCTGAAAATCTTGATTGAGTGATCATGATCCCTTCTTTATTTACCAGATAAGCTTCGCCAGTCTTTCCCAGTACAACATTTTTCATGGCTTGATTCAGCATCGAGGTGTCCGTCCATAACACAACGGCGCCGGTCACATCACGATTTTCATCTTTAATGGGATAAGATAAAAACAGAGAAGGTATATCTTTTTCTTTTCCATCCTGGATACCGTCACTATGAGAAAAATGGATTACATCAGAAAAATATGTTTTCCCATCATACAGGGTTTCCTGGATATTACGGAACGCCTTTTCTTTCAAAATATTTGTGCCCACCATAGATATTTCGGTTTCTGTTGTTACGTGAATAATACCTGCACCATCGCAAATGAAAATTCCTCTATATCCATAATCCGTCTTTGTGCATTCCAACTGTGTTTTTAACCTGAGATATTCATGCTCATTTTTTCCGTTTATGAGATTGGCAAAATTATCATCGCCATGAATCAATAATGTGCTAAGAATGGCATCCGAAATAGCCCTGGCATGCGATTCCCTTTCGTGCCGCAATAGCGTTAGCATATCTTTCTGCTTATTGAGTATGCCCTCCAGATTATTTTTTATTCCTTGTTTTAGCTCCGCGCTCGCCTTTGGAAATGCAAGTATTCTGAACAAAATAAGGGGAAGCAACCCAAATAAGAGAAACGTAACAATGACTACGACAATTCGTTTTTTTAATATTCCTATCATATTTATCCCTTTCTATATAAATAAACGTTTATATACTTGATATATTATAAAATATCAAGTATTGTATGTCAATAAAATGTATATTGTTGTTTACATATTACAAGTTCGGGAAGAGTATGAACAAGGTTGCACATTAAGAAAATAATCTTCTTGAGGAAAGCCTGTCCGTCGGATATAGATAAGACGTTAAAAGGGAAAAATGAGGTAAAAGTCCTTATGGCAAGGTAATGAGTGAATGCTCAACGGATGGAGGCTCTTTATGAAAAAACAGAAGCACTAATTAGGCCGGAAAAAATTGATGTTGTTAGGGATACTTTATTTTTAGTGATGGGAACATATTCATTTTTCATGGAGAGAATATTTTCCGTGTTCGTACCAGGGAGTCATATCCCTGTGCGTATTTTTTTGTCTGATATTTCGTCTTGTAATACTTATCGAACAATTTTAATGCAAAACCGATATCTGCAACTAGCAAAATGATAATGAGGGTTTTTATTAACGGATAAGCCTTTTCTATTTTTATCATCCATAAGTATTGGTCATGTATTGAAAAAAATGCTCAGGTAAGTAAAACGCTAATCTTGCATTATTGCATTAGTAATTCCTTATGCATAAGACTGGACAAGGGGCATTTCTTATCACTTTTTCTGTCACACTGCCAATAACCATATGGGTAATACCCGTACGACCATGAGTGCCCATAACGATAAGATCTGTTACATTATCGCGGGCTACTTTTAAAATCTCTTCGAAAGGAACACCTACTCTAATCAGTATTTCAACATTTATGCTACACCGTATTTCTTCAGGAATACTACTTCTCAATTTTTGTTCCATTCCTGTAACCGTTTCCGCAGTATGATTAAACTCCGCGTCAAATTTTAGCCCGCCATAATCAGATACACGTTCATCCTTTACATACAAGAGATAAAGCCTGGCAGAATCCTTCAATGCCAATTCTGTCGCATACGTAAGTGCGCTCATTGAGCAGTTTGAATAATCAACTGGACAAAGGATTTTCTGAAAGTTAATCATCCTTGCCTCCATGTATTCAGTTTAAAACTACCTCTTCTAATTCTTTTTTTTCAGCAGTACTATGCAAATCTTTGCGATGGACACCTTTCTTGAGTAATAATAATCTCAAAAGAGAAGGGCATATTGTGGAAGTAAGCACGATTGCCATGATAACAGAGGAAAATACAGTATCGTTTAATATTCCCATATCTCTGCCAATTCCAGCAAGAATTAATGTCCCCTCCATCTTTGTCACCATCCCTATGCCTATGGCCAGACGGTTTATACCTTTCTCAATCGGGCAGACACCACAAAACATCTTCCCTATAACGGAGGCGCCTGTTATAGCAAGACCGAGGAGGACTGCATTTAGACTGAAAAAGCTCTCCAGTTCTACCTGTGCCCCCACCCGAACAAAAAGTATCGGTACAAGGAGCATATAAAATGGTCTTACAAACGATTCAACATTACGATGCTCCCCATCATCAGAGTTCCTCAACTTCACATTCCGCAGAAATAGACCTGCAACAAATGCCCCTATTACCGTGTGGAGTCCTACAGACCCGAACATAAAGGCTAATAAAAGGGATGAAATTACCACTATGGGTATATTCAGACCCTCCGTCAGCCTTCTCGTGAGGAAATTTCCAAACTTTTCACCATATCTTAATATAGCTATCAAACTGATTATCAGAGAAGCGATTGCTATGCCAAAGCTGACTGACATACCTACGAGAGAAACCCCGCCTTTCGCAACAAATCCACTTACTACACCGAAGGTTAAAATTACAACAATATCGGTAAGAATCGTTGCGCCTGCTAGCACCCTGCCTTCCAGGGTATGTATTGCCTTTAATTCGCTCAAAACCGCAAGTAATAATCCGGTACTCGTATTACAAAGAAGGATTGCCAGAAGTAGTTTCGTCCCGGTTGAAGTGTCTGGAAGGAAAAAATGTCCCACCACAAGTCCCAGTCCAGCAGGGGCTATTACCCCCCCCAAACTTACGAGGAAGGAAGAAGCCCCAACCCGCAATAATGCCCTGAGGTCTGTATTAAGACCGGCTGTGAAAAGAAGTAGCAACGTTCCAAAGTATGATACCATCTTTAAAAACGGCATCGTCCTGAGAAAATGGAAAAAATCCCATCCGGTAAAGGTAAAGATGTTACCCAAGAGCATCCCTATGATCAGATTTCCAACTACAGCAGGAAGCCGCAACATCCTGGCGATCCATTCTGCTATCTTGGCAGCTATAAGAGTAATAGCAACGGCAAGGATCACACCATGAGTTGGATCTTTATGCCATATGTCCCAGGTTGGTTTTGAATCTTCTGCCTCTTTTCCTGTCTCTGCCGGAGGTTCGGGTGAGGGTATCCCTTTTTCAGGTTCTTTTGCCTCTCCAATCAATACGTCTGGACTCCCTTCCGCTGCTGTATAAGAAGATTCCTCTGCGGGAGTGAAAGTCGGTACATTCTCATCTGTGGTCAGGAGGGATTTATTTTCCACCGTAAGTGTTTGTGTTCCCTGTGCCTCTACCGGCAGGGGTTCCCCGCCAGCAATGGCTTCACTCTGAAGTTCAGGTGTGGCTCTTGTCATTGGTGCGATTTCTTCTATAGTTTCTTGCGGCAGGGTCTCTGAAAAAGAGACACCCGGATGGTGGCCTTCGCCACTCAGATATCTTTCCAGATAACCCTTTTTATCCACAAAAACAGGAAAAGAGGGTACTTTCCCGGAAAGAGACGGGAGGGACTGTTTATTCGCCATGTACCCTTGAGTTACGCTTTCATCAACAGGGGTAAGCCGTTGTTCTGCGGCAGACGTGGTCGCAGAACCTGGCATAGTTGGTATTGAATGAACATCCGTTTTTTGATTGTCCGCAGAGATTTCCTTCTCCGTGTTCATCAACTGGTATCCTCCATCTGCAGAAAGTTCCTGGATACCCTTGTCCTTTACAACAGCAGGAGGAGAAAGAGTTTTTTCCTCAGTAACAGCCTGGAGAGGCATATTATCCCCAGTGGGTGTTTGCGTCCCCTTTTCCTCTCCGACCAGGGATTGTTCCATGGCAACAGGCGTGGTAGTATCTCCCTTTGGAGAGACAGTCGGGTGGGCATCCTTTTCCCCTGCAGTTGAAGGTATCCCTTTCTCCACGACAATTTGTTGATGCTCCCTATCAGGAGATTTCTCCGGGAGACCTTCTTTCTTTGCAGTCTCCAAATATCTCATTATATATTTCTTTGGAGAGAGTATTTCCTCAATAGTGAAAGTCCCGGTTTCCTTTTTAATAACAACAGGAAATAGTTTGGAATCTTTAGGAAGCGCTGAATGCCCTGCTCCTGATGGAGGCGACCCAATTGCAACAGAGCAACATAAGGAAATGATGATTACAAAAGCCAGGTTGGGTTTGAAAGTATGCATGGGTATACTAAAGTCTGAGTTTTCTAAAATGAAATTATTGTTAATTGACTAATATCGCACACCTGGACAAACTCTTTCATGTTGTCCACATAGTTGTCGTTATTCCGCCATGGGTCAAATCATTTCAAACTGCTCCTTTGGCGCTCCACATTCAGGGCAGACCCAGGTATCAGGTAAATTTCCAAAACTGGTGCCGGGACTTATTCCATGATCAGGATCTCCTGTTTCTGGAATATAGATATATCCACAAATAATGCATCTGTACTGTTCCATTTTACCAACCTTTCCTTGTAAGTCATTTTTATTTTCACTATCCAAACGGCTGTCTATACAGATAACTTTCCCTTCAAGGACACACCCTCCCTGCAAGGGTTGACATATCTTCCTTAACCTAAGACACTCATTATTTATCCGGTGCGGACAGATCCAGCTCATTTCTTTTCCGGTAGTTCTAAAAGTGCTTGCACATTAACACTCTTTATCTCCGACTTTATTTATGAAAACAAGAGTGACCTTTAATTGGTTCCTGATTTCAGGATTTTTTCCCATCCGGTTTTTCTTTCAAGAAACCATTTTGATTCTTAAGGAACCAAAAAAATATTTACTTGCCGTATATTATCGTCGACATACGTCTCTCTGGGTACCTTCTCTAATTCTGCCCGTATCGCATAAGTATCTTCTTTTAGCCCGTTGGTATCCCAGCCATAAACGATTTTTTTTGAAGACAAGCCGTCCAGCGTTTCAGCCTCGCGCCCTATGATTTGATTTGATGTAGGACAATCCACAGTCAGTATCGTCGTCACCTTTGTTGTCCTCTCGTTGCCAATAACAACTTCAATATTGATTTGTTTCCCGATAGTTTCCAGCAAAGGGACATCCATTGATACAATCATTACTCCATGTACTATTGGTTCGTATTTTTTCTTCCCGTCAGCCAGACTATTCGGCACTCCACAGAATAATAAATATCCAAAGAAATGAATCAAGCATAACTTCCAGCCATTTATCTTATATCTCTTCATAACGGCCTTCCTTCCTTTTAATGAATACTTCACAAACAAATTCACTCTGTTTTAAAAGGCAAATCGGCTCCCGAATGGTATTCAGTGAGCTAACAAATGCAGGTATCCATCTGTTAGCTCACTTTTGACTTATCGAAGAGCTTAATCCTTCTCTATCTTTATTAATTCACCATTCAGGTACCTCCTCATGAAGTCGTTTTCATTGCCGGTTGTATATCCGGTTTTTGCGGGGTCCCACAAGCCTTTACCACCAATACCACCATCTTCTGCCTTGGTAATTTTCACCAAGGTCTCCTTTGGAACGGTATTGATGCCATGATTATCAGCCTCATAACCAAAAATAAACTTCATGCTTGTCTTTGATTTGTGGAATAAGCTATCCAACTGATGCATTGGCATGGACCAGTCTCTCGTGATACTCTGCTGGGAACCATAACGGAAACTGGATTGATATCCTGTACCAGCCGACAGTGCCCTGCCATCCGGTCTTGTCTCATGAGCCTTTACACTTCTTTCCGTTGAAATCCATGCAGAATGTTTCATCATTGTTACTCCATAAGGATAGGATGAATTATACTTTGCCCTCAGCATAAGTCTGGATATCTTATAGAACGGATCATTCGGCTTCCAGCCTTCGTATGGCCTGTCGGCTGGATTTGCATCAACATAAACATAATCACCATCATTAATACCCAAGTCCTTCGCTGCCTGTGGGTGCATATTAATCTGGTGCTCCCCGACGCCCGGCATCCTCTTATCCATCCTGTATGGGTCTCCAAAGTTATTATTCCAGATGAAATTCCAGTCAGTAACAGCCCACTGTGAATGCACGGTATGTCTTGATTTCGGTGTCACACAATAGAACTTATAGCCTTTTTCCCACAGGAAGTTCTTTGTCTGCTTCACTTCTTTCCATGACTTTTTGATATTCCTGATAGTCCTTTCATCCCAGTGTTCCGCGTTCTCCGGGATTCCATAATCATCCGGACGGATATAAGGATTAGTGCTGGCGATAACGTTCGGCAGATAAGGAGTTGCCTCTGGTCCTTCGCGATGCACAATAAAATTCTCACCATATTCAATGATCTCTGGTTCATCATTGTAAGCCTGTAACCTTCCTGTTGGTGTATAGAATGGGATACTCTCGTGTACCTGTTCCCAAAACGGATGTCTTGGATAGGTTCTGTAGAGCAACAAGGCAACACCAGGCTCTCCATACTTTCCATTCACAATATCCTCAAAATTGTATCCCTTTGTCGTTGTACTGCCATCTAACAATCGTTGGATATACACTTCGGGTCTGCCTTCTAAGGCAAATTTCCAGTAATCTCTGAACCTCATATCCCTGAGTAATTCCCCTAGTTTAGCTGCCATGCCAGCCAGAATCATCACATCGTCTTTGGAATCATTTACAGGTCTTATACCGCCCTTCCATATCTGGATAAACGGATTGGAACAAGAGGTTGTGATCTCGTGAGTTTCAAACTCCACCCAGGAGTTGGCCGGAAATGCAAAGTCTGCATACTCGACAGAACCCGTCATTTCAATGTCGGTGGACATTATCTGTTCTATGTTGGGGTTTACATTCTTGAGCATTTGATACACATGCTTTGCATTGTTGACCAGGTTCACATTGGTAAACCACATAATCTTGGTAGGCGTAGGCATGTGTGTTTTACCCGTAAAACACTTGCGCCCATACTTGGGTGTATTAACAATTAACGGCCTGTCATTATGATTCCAGTAAGCCACCTCTTCATCATAGGCACGACCCTTTACCTTCAGTTCCATTGCAGGTGCGTTAGGGTCAAGGTTTGGATTAAACACATCCTCGGAAACCCATCCATAGAAGCCAGGACCACTCCACTTTGAGCCTTGAAAATTGCCGGCTTTATAGTTACCGGACCAGGTATGTGAACCAGAACCTTTGTAGCCTATGTTGCCAGTTAACATCAGAGGTAAATACGTCGACCTATTAAATAACGTTGCATGGAACCAGTGATTAATGCCTTCACCATAATGAATCGCTACTGGCTTTATCGTGGCAATATCATGTGCCAGTCTTACGATTAATTCTTTTGGTGAATTGGTTATTTCAACTACTGTATCAAGATCATAATCTTTCAGATGGATCTTATACATCTCAAAGAGTGGCATAACCTCAATCTCGTTGCCGTCTACCGTTTTTACTTTAAATTTACCGTCCAAAACAGGATCGATACCTTTAGCTACCAGCTTGTCACCTACATCGTCTCTGGTAATTGGCTTCGGACCATTGGTCTTTGCATCCCAAACAACAAAATCACCAATCATTTCTCTTTGATCATCATGCAAACCTTGGATCTTATAGCTCGGACCATGAGAAATATCTTCCAGTTTATAATCTGGGAAGATATCCTTCGCCTGTAATCTCTTCAGGGTATCTGTCCTGACAAGTAATGGGAAATCGGTAAACTTCTTCACATAATCCGCATCATATAACTTCTCATCCATCAATATCCTGGTTAAACCCAGGAAAAGCGCCGTATCGGCATTGCACCTGATCGGTATCCAGTAATCTGCTTTTTGAGATGATGGGCTGTACTCAGGAGTAATGACAACAAGTTTCCCTCCCCTTTCCATTACCTCCGTAAGCCAGTGTGCTTCAGGCATCTTATTTTCAATGAGATTCTTCCCCGTTTGGATAACCAACTTGGAAAACCGTATGTCATTCATATCAACATCTGAGGTCTGTAGTCCGTGAACAAATGGATGGCCAGGGGCCTGGTCTCCATGCCACGTATAGTTCGACCAATTCCTCCCGCCCAGAGCTTTGTCTGGCCCTACGCCCCTGTTATGACTATCAACTAAGGCGAGGGTATTGTTAAACCGGTACATACCGTACTTCCCTATGACACCCAAAAGACCCATGCCACCACGACCCTTAAAGATCCGTGTGCCTGCACCTTTCATGGCATCCACCATCTCTTTCGGATAGCCTTGATCTAAGAGCTTCTTTGTGCCTTCTTCACCGCTATACTTCTTGGTGATGTGAATAATCCCCTTTGCAGCATATGTCCATGCCTCGTCCCAGGACGCCTTCAAAAGCTCGTCCTGACCCCTGGCATCAAACATATACTTTGATTTATTTTCAGGTGTCAATTCCGGAAACCCGTCATCTGCCCACTGTTTCCACCCTTTTCGAATAAGCGGGTATCGCAGTCTGTACGGACCGTACACCCTGCGATGGAAGGTATACCCCTTGAGGCACATCCTTGGATTCCAGTTCCTTGTGGCCTTGTTTCCATACAGGTCTGAATAATTCTGATGGTCGTAGTTTTGCTCGACCCGCATCATTACCTCATTCCTTACAAATGCCCTCACCCTGCAGGCATGGGTATCATTCGGTGAACAAGTATAGGTAAATGTGCGGTCGTACCGATATTGATCCCGGTACACGCTCTCCCATGCACGGTCAGGATAAGCATCTAATGGATTTCCCACCTCAACAGCAGGTTTCAACAACCTGAATGCCATCGTTTTATTGGCAAGGGTAAATGTTGCTCCCGTTGCACCTGCCGCCTGTAGGAAAGTCCTTCTTGTAAGCTTCATATTTCCTACTCCTTTCTCAATGTAATGATACTGTTAAACATCTCATGCTTCTTACCATAAATTACACCTTCGTGCGATATGTTTCCCCTTTCGCATATACCATACCATCAACATTTCTTTCACTGGAGCAAATCACCCATCAGACATCCTTAGCCTTCGGCGTCTTTACCTCAACGGTAACTGATAGATCGTCAAAATACACTATAGAACAGGAGAACCATACCATACCATTTTCATAACACATAAATATTTTCTCTCCTCCTTCCCTCTTTTGTAAAGCAGGCCATAGTATATGCATGTATTAAGTATACAATCGGATACTTATGTGTCAATGACAATTATACGATTGTTTGTAGTAGTATAGTATTTAAAAGAAGTTTCGAATACAAACAAAGAGACTAAACGATCTTTGGCCTATCGGGATATCTTGGGCTTTCAAGTAAAACTTAAGAACGGTTGGTTTGTAGAGTTTGAAGTAACCGCTAACGCCCGTTTGAGCGTAGCGAATGAACATCAAACAACCGTAAAGAGAGCTAAGGGGTGAGGTTTGGCGCTGGCATTTCAAGTAGAAGAGGCCGATGCGACATAGCAGTATTTGAAGGTCCGGGGTGTAAACGTGGGCAAAATTGCGAACCTTCCATGGGGCGGGAGTGCTTTTTTTCTGTTTGATCCGGATGGGAATCGCCTGGAGGTATGGTCTGTTTAAAACTGAAGAATAAGGCGTGAGATTCATAATGATGCATTCATTCGAGACTCCCTGGTTTCGCACGGAGTGATGTCACACCGGTCTTCGAAACTGATGCCGGAATGGCAGGTAAAACCGTCATGTTATGATGAAGTCGTTTCGTATCTGACTTAAATATTTCACGGAGACCTGATTTTGTCTTGCCACCAAAGACGATAGAAGCTGCTGAATAAATAATGATAAGCGGTGTTAAAACGTCCAGGAAAGGAGCGCCTACATGCAGGTCGTAGTTGGTAATCAATCCCAGCATATTCGTCGCAAAAAGATTTCTTGCAATAAAAAATAGATAAAGCATTGACACGGCAGATTTGCTTGCAGATAGATATTTGCAATAGGCGCAAGCAAAGATAAGAGGATTGCACAATTTTATCATATCGTTTACCATATTCAAAACACGGGATAGAGGAGTGGTGTTTTCAATAAAAATTACTTCCAATCCCGGAGACAAAAAATACCTTGAGAGAAAATACAAACTAAAACCTATGGCAGTTAAAGAAAAGAGGTTCTTTGATGAGTGAATATGATTTTTCAGGTGTTTGACAGCCACGAAATAGTGACTACTCAACTCATGTAAATTATTAAAACCTGTAACCCCATTTTTTACACGGTTTGATGCGATGAGCAGATAAGCAACGGCAAAGACTAAAGTCATAACCACATCTCCACACATGTCAGGTATACTCGGAGCGTGTATGTCGTACCTATGAGCAGGATTTCCTGACTGCAGGATATTAAAAAAGATAAGGGCATTTATGATATTTCCTATGACAAACCTCAGATTAATACCCACGAAGGTTAAGAATGCACCTATTCTTAAATCTCTGAGTACAGAATTGATCAGTGTATGAATTGTAGAATGAGTATTGGCGCTTTGTAAAACAGATTCCTCGACTACGCTCGGAATAATGTCACTCCGAAACGCAGGGAAAGGGGGACTAAAGATTTTAACATTGAAATTTCTCAGCATCAAACTAAGCACCGATCCCGTTGCAATAAATATTCCACAGGTGGGCGTGGATTTTTTGAGGGATAAAGTTGAAATTCTTATAAGACCATATAGTTACGGTTGACTGGATAAGCCCAAGAAAGGTAATAGCAGATATTCTGGGATTAGTCGTATTGCGTACCAGCCCTAGCTTCATGGCGCATGAAAGCATCTTTTCTATCTTTCGCAGATACTTTTGAATAAGCCGGGAAATCTTTCTCCGTATAACCATATCGCTGAACTGTGTCGCTCCCATAATAACAATGAAGGATGTCTCACGACGTTCCTTTGCATAGGTAAGGTGTGCCAGCAGTACCTTCTTTAGATTTTGAATAGGATCGTCACCCATCATTGCCTTATCCAATTTACTCATAAGGGTTTCCTCAATGTTATCGATCAATAGACTCAATATATCGCGTTTGTTTTTAAAATGGCGATAAATAGCAGTTTTGGTAGTACCTATTCGACTCGCTATTTCGCTTATCGTGACGTATTCAATGCCTTTTGAAGAAATAATGTGACGAATAATATCTATAATCTGCTGTCTTCTGATCTCTGTGTGTTTTCTGATTTGCATTGTATTTCCTTCTCTAATTAACGTATAAACGCAAGACAATTTACTTGCACAAATTATAAAGCTTAGATTATAATAAAACAACAATTATGTTTACGATAGTTAACATTTTATGAAATCAGCAAAATATAAGCCAAATAAACAGCATAATAAAATATGATTTACTCAAAAGAGACACTAAAAGAACTCATTTCGGGCAAGCTCAGGGATTATAAGCTTATTATTGTATCCAACCGTGAGCCATATAGCCATAATTATGCGGGTGAAGAGATTAAATGCATTATCCCTGCCAGTGGTATGGTTACTGCGCTGGATCCTATTATCCGGGCTGAAGGGGGGACATGGATTGCTCATGGGAGTGGTGATGCCGATAAGGAAGTAGTAGACAGTAAAGACCGCATAGACGTTCCACCCGATAATCCACGGTACACCCTTCGAAGGGTTTGGCTTACCCATGAGGAGGAGGAAAGGTTTTATTATGGTTTTTCCAATGAGGCGCTGTGGCCTCTTTGCCATATCGTGTACGTCAAGCCCAAGTTTAATGAGGTGGACTGGTTAGTCTACAAGTCAGTAAATCGGAAATTTGCCAGTGTTATCCTGGAAGAAGTCGGAGATGGTAAAGCATTTGTTTTCATTCAGGATTATCATTTTACCTTACTCCCCAAGATGCTAAAAGAAAGCAGGCCAGATTTGCTTGTGGCACAGTTTTGGCATATTCCCTGGCCAAACAGGGAGGCATTCCGTATATGTCCATGGGGTCAGGAGATTCTGGAAGGACTTCTGGGAAATGATCTTCTGGGATTCCATGTACAGTACCATTGCAACAATTTCCTCGATACCGTAGACCGGAATCTGGAGTCAAGGATAGATTATGGAAAATTTACTGCTACAAAAGGGGGAAAAACAACCCACATCCGGCCATTTCCTATTAGTATCGATTTTGATGATCTCAACTTGCAGTCCCAGGGGAAAGATGTTGAAAATGAAATGGTGCGAATCAAGAGAGAACTTGGTTTAAAAGGACAAATTATCGGTGTGGGATTAGACCGGGTGGATTACACCAAAGGCATTCCCGAAAGGTTTAAGGCCATCGACAGATTTCTTGAAAAATACCCTGAATACCGGAATAAGTTTACCTTCATACAGGCAGGCACTATAAGCCGGATCCACATTGAGAACTATCGCGATTATAACGATACGATATACGACCTCATGAACGAGATTAATCATAAATACCATAGTGGCAGGTGGACGCCCATACGATTATTAAAATCACACTTTAATCGGATAAGTATACAGGCCCTCTACCGTTTATCGGACATCTGTATCGTTAGCTCATTGCACGATGGCATGAATCTGGTTGCCAAGGAGTTTATTGCCACTCGTTTCGACGAGTCAGGCGTATTGCTCCTCAGCCGGTTTACCGGCGCAGCCGAAGAACTCACGGGCAGTATTCAGATCAACCCGTACGCTACCGACACATTTGCCGAAGCGATAAAGGCCGCCATAGAAATGCCTCCCGATGAAAAGAAGAAAAGGATGCAACGTCTCAGGGAACATCTGCTGGAACACAACATATACAACTGGGGGCAAAGTGTTGTGAATGAACTAATCAAATTACATCAATGAAATACGCATTCGACCATATTCATACTATTAACGAACTTCTTCGGGCACATAAGAAAATAATCCTTTTGACCGATTTTGACGGCACCTTAACGCCTATTCGTGAACATCCAGACCTTGCCGTACTCTCAGAAGAAGCACGGAATGTTTTACTAAAATTTTCCCGTAATAGAACATTCTTTCTTGGCATAATAACGGGGCGTTCACTCCGGCAGATAAAAAAACTGGTTAATATTCCAGGTGTTTTATATGCCGCCAATCATGGAATAGAACTGGAAGGACCGGGTATACGGTTTAGCAGTTCAGAGGCAAAAAAAGCACGATGTAATCTCTGGCACATGTATATGCGGCTCTTTAAATCTTTAAGACATATTGAAGGAGTATACCTGGAAGATAAAGGCTATACCATTAGTTTGCATTACCGGTTGGTCAAAAAGGCAAGTGATGTGGAATTCATAACAAAGACCCTTGACAGTATTATAAAACCTTATTTAGAGAGAAAAATGCTGTTCCTGACTACAGGAAAGATGGTTTACGAGATACGTCCGCCGGTAAAGTGGAATAAGGCCACTACGATTCAATGGCTATTGACCAATTATTTTCCATTAGAATTCAGCGGGGAGGCACTTCTTGTTTATCTTGGTGATGATCAGGCAGATATAGAAGTATTTACTGCTTTGGATGGGAAAAGGCTTACGATCTATGTGGGAACACCATCGGATACGTCCGCAGCTGATTACTATGTCAACTCTCCTGACGAGGTAAAGACATTTTTAGAACTTCTTTATACGCAAAAGGATGAGGGCAGTAATGAACTCCTTACAGAAGGCAAAAGAGCCATTTAGATTCTATACGCAGACACATATAC
>JAUQXU010000253.1 GCA_030837935.1 Candidatus Brocadia sp. | reverse complement strand
TGATCCGGATATAATCTCTTTCAAAGAACTTCTTGAGATATTCTTCACCATTCATGATCCAACGACCCTCAATCGACAGGGAGCAGATGTGGGGACTCAATATCGTTCAGTGATCTTTTATCGCACAAAAGAACAAGAAAGGGTTGCCAGAGAACTGATAAAGGAGTTCGAAGTATCAAAAATCTGGAAGGCTCCGATCATAACCGAACTCGCCCCGTTCAAAGTGTTCTACCCGGCTGAGAAGTATCACCAAAAATACTTCTTGCAGAATCCTGATCAGATGTATTGCAGCGTAGTGATATCCCCGAAGTTAGCTAAGTTTCGAAAACAATATTTTACGAAGCTAAAGAATGAATAACTCCTTATATTTTGAAACTTTGTAAAAATATTCTTTATTTCTCCATAAAAGCCGTGATAAGCTGTTTATCTTTGTCAGCGAGGTCGAGAACTTCAATATTGCTAAAACCTGCGTATTTTAGCCATTTTCTGTATTGTTCCTCTGTCCATGTTCCACCAGCTTCTGTATTTGCAAGCATGTTTACAGCGAACATCTCTGCATATGGGGATCTTCCGCGAACGAAATCTTCGATGGCTACCATTCCCCCTTTGTTCAGAAGTCTGCTAACCCGCATCAAGAGATTCCTGTTCACATCCTCAGAATATATGTGGGTTATATTTCCCATGAACACGATATCAAACAATTCTTCGAACTCATTCACGAATTCATCTTCCGTGAAATCACCTTTCTTAAGCGTGAGGTGCCTGATATCAGCAAGCTCGAATTCACTGCTGACATAATCTATGGTCTCAGGTGTGTCTAAAAGGACTGCTTTTAATCCCCTGTTCACGAAGACTTTTGAGTATTTGCCAGGTCCTCCGCCCAGGTCGAGTACTGTCTTTGCATCCTTCTTTTTATCAAGACAATGACTTACTATCTCCTGTATGTCTTCTTCTGGTGTGGAAGCCATTGCATTCATGAATGCAGATATATTATCGGGCTTCCTTCTTCCGATTTTCTCTCCTTTTATTATTTGAGGAAGCTCAAGCCAGGCATTCAATTTATTCAAGGTATGTGGAATGTAGCCGCCTACATAATCCTTGCCTCCATTTATGAAGAGGGGGCGCGCCCGGTCGGCGATGATATACTCGTCTTTTTTCTTTTCCACATATCCCATTGCATACAGCGCCTCAAGCACGATATACAGGGCGCGCTCATCAGCTCCCAGTTCCCGTGTCAATGAAGGAATATCCTTTTTTTTCGGTGAGAGCTGAAAAAAGTCCGGTTTTCAATGCTGAACCGAGAAGTATTATCTTATTTGCACCTTCGATCGCCCTGTCAAAAACAAGTTCTTCGTAATTCATCTTAACCTCCTATGGCGTAAATTTTCAAATGAAATATTCTATTTATGGCCTGATAATAGTAAACGTAGATGCAGCACATTGAATCTATCTCCTCGAATATCTTGAAGTCGGGAGCTTTGCATCTGTCAGTATGATCCTTGATAAGCTCGGCACAGAGTGAGTGGAAAGTCTTTACGTGGATCTCCTTTCCCTGAAGAAGCTTCTCGACCTTTTCCCGCATGTTCCTTGCGGGCTTCTTTGGATAAGGTGAGCGCAAGGATATGAGAAGGGTCGATGCATTAGCCATGTATGCAATCTTGGCGGTGATGGTTGGACTGCGCCTGCGAGGATTAGTTGGAGGGATTGGGTGTAGATTCCATGTGTGTTGTACCGAAAAGAAGATCAACTATGGGACTGGATTCGAACAGGCAATAAACGCATGGCTCATAGCTTCCGCTGGTGATGACTTGCTATCCCAGCCGCCTTTTGATAACATAAATCCCAATGTGATAAACGAATTCCGATCACGGTGTAAACGCCAGTTGTTTGACATTCTCCCGGGCATCGCCGACGCAATGGTGGTATGGATACGCAACTATGCCTACACCGACCCATATCCTTGCGAGGACAAAGGCAAGGTTGGCAAAAAGAAACGGAAGAAGTAGTATGGGTGTGAATGAACGACGAAAAGTGCACCTTAACCAATTTCGGCGAGAAGAAGCTTAAGGTAATGTTCATAAGTGGGGGCTGCTTGGCGGCCAGGACAGCTATCCGATCCGGGTGGTGAGGGGGATGAGATTTTAACCTTGTGAGTTTTCGTTAGGAGTTCGTACATCATTATATGAATAAGACATAAACAATTCTTCGAATGAAAAAATATTTATTCGTTCTTTGTTTATTTAATATTTTATTTATTTATAAAGTTTTGAATAATATCTTTGAGATTCTCTATACCCGTTGCATCATCCTCTTTTGGAAATAACCTTATACCACCGATCCCAATCTCTTCATAATTGTAAGGATCGTTTATACCAAGATAAATAGCATAAGCAGCTTCAACTGAAAAATCTTTTCCTCGTATCGCATCTTTATAAACATGCATTTTATTAATTGCACTTTCAGGGTCATTGGGGTCGCCTGAATCCAGATTTGATCTATATTTTGGGTCAAGAACAAGTATTCTGGATAGTATTCCATTGATTCTCATTTCAAGAGTGATGTCAGGTCTTACGCTTCTTCCCGTATAAGTTTTATACTTTTTTTGATAGAATAGAAATACTCGCTTTTCATTATTGGAAAGTTCAAAAAGACTACTATTCCCCTTTATTAATGTGAAAAGATAACCGAATTCATTCTTTTCTATGAAATGTTCATCCTTTTTCCAATCATGCATATTGTAGAGAATATCTATTATCTGGAGGACCGACCAGTATTCATATAATACCGGCATATCAAGAATGGGGAGAGTAAGATGTTCTGAAAAATCAAACACTGGTATTTTGGTAAATTCCTTAAATATGTCATGGAACCTCATGTAATTTACTTCACTTTGAAGGACTGGCGTATGATATGCGATATTGTCGGTTTCTGAAACATCATCCAAGAAAGAATATCGTTTCATGAACTGTGCTTTTTTATGAAAGTCTCTGCAATCCATGATATGTCTGTCAATTTGTTCAAGCTGCCATTTCTCCAATTCGTTGCACTTTTCCTGCTCAAATCTCTTCTCAACAAGCTTTGAACAAATCGTTATCAGCGTCAGGAATCGTTTTAGCAGTTGGTTCTCAAAAACATTAAAAGTCACCCCAGTACGATAGACAGGAACAGTATCAGGCAGATGCTTAATCCCATTTATATCCTTCAATAACTCCTGAAGTTCAGGCGCGATAGAACAATCTGATGGTCTTATTAGACCACCACGTTGAGCTGCGATATCATAGATCAAATCTGGATTAACCATATCAAGTGCAAAAAAGTTATCCCTTCGAGTTTCTTTAATAAGTTTTTTATTTGGATTCAGAGATATCTGATAGACTATATTCTCTAATTTTTTCATATTTGCTTCGAGGACTTTAAATTGCTCGAATGGAGTCGGAGGAACGAATTTTCCTGTGCTTTTCGGAATATGTGAGGGATTGAAAAATTGAAAAATCTCGAGATGTTTCCGCCTAAGTGAATTTAGCATGTATAGAAAGTTTTGGCTATTGCTTCCATCATCGAATTTTGATAGCACATCAAGGCGCAGCGAATAATCCTTATCCTTGTTATCCTTTGTTCTTATCTTAAATACAGGTTCAAATATCCCTGCAAAATTAAGAGGAGTCCAGCAATAAGTACAGAGTGAATTATCTTCTGTATCTTCTCTTTTTATATCATCATTGCATTTCGGAATGAACAGCTTGCACGTCTTTTCATTTTCATCGAGCCTATAAGTCAGCCATATTTCTTTAGTTTCAGAAAATCTGGCATCAACACATAATACCTTCTCTCCATCAAATTTGCTCCGATTATACGTGTGGGTAAAGCCTTTTGATACGATCTTCAGCGCCCAATCACTGGTAGAAGTCTGTGTATCCATTATCGAGCGCTCCGATCATCTGGTCAAGCTTTGCAGTGGATTGTGGATATTTTTCAATAATATCCCTCAGGGATTTAAGCGCCTCTCGTATGCTCTCAGGACCTTTGATGCGCGGGAGTATCTTTTGCTTTATCTGGAGATCAAGTGCGTTATTATTTGAGAATTCTCTACTATCAAGAGTTTCGGCAAAATACATGTAGCGCAGTATTTCATCGCGTATCCTGTATCCGAAATGAAGATTATGTTTTTCAAGGGCATCTCTATTTATTCGATCTAAGAAACCCGCAAGTTCATCCCAATTCTTATTCTCCCATTCCTGATATGTTTTTGAAGCTGCGCCTTTTGTCCTTGTTTCATCATTCAGGAAATGCTTTTTAAAGAGTTCTATGAGATTAGGATATAATGGTGAAGCATCCTGCTTTTCTCGTGATTTTAGAAGATCGATCTCATGGAATTCAATTGTATTAGCACGATCAAGGACTTTGGGTGAGAATCGATATGTAGTTTCGTCCATATTCACTGTGCCTGTAAAGAAAAGGTTGGGTGGAATAGAGGTTTTATATTCCATATCTTTATTAAATCCGGGTAGTGAAATCTCTTTATATCCTGATTCCATAGCACTCAAGAATGTGGAGAAATAATATTCCACACGCGCCAGGTTCATCTCATCAAGGCATATGAAATATGGATTTTCAGTATCTTGCGCCGCTTTCATTATAAAATCAAGAAATCGTGTTGTCTGGTATGATTGAGTAAGTGGATTGTTATATCCTATTAGATTCCTGTCATCGTTCCAATCAGGTCTTACAGGTAGGAGTAGATATTGTTTTTTGAAGTCTTTGCAGACTGCCTGTGCGAATAATTCAGTTATTTTTGTTTTGCCTGTGCCCGAAATGCCTGTGAGGATAACGAAGGGTTTGGTCTTGAGGGAAATGTAATAATTGGTGATCTGCTGCGTAGAGAATGTAAATCCTTCAGTCAAAATAATATGATATATTTGATTAATTAAAAGTTTTTCACCCGTATTATCATATTTTCTTTCCACAGTCTCATTTTCGCGATCTACAAATATTCCCATAATTATTCCTCACTTAAATGCTTAATTTCATTCCAGGCCGTTTCATTATCAACAAGAATTTGGCCGTTACGCCCAACAATTTCTTGTAGCTTTGAAATTAACTCCCTTTTTGAAGCCTTTGTTTTCCCCATTTCCTCAAGAGCTTTTTCTATCAATTCCTTTGTTGGATGAGCATAATCCACTTCTGGATTTATAGATGCAGATTTGTCTGAATTGGAATCTCCTTTAGATAACTTTTTTATCCGGTCAATTTCCCTTACAAAATTTGCAGTATTATTGGGTAATGAAGCGTCTCCTAATTTCCCAATTTGTGCATATTCAAGTCCATTATCCAACTTTATTAATCCATACTTATAATTGCTTTCAAAAAGAGATTTACCTATTCCTTTTCTACCCCCTCCAATTCTTCCGCTATGTAATAAATACATTGCACCGTCATTATCCATTGCGAAAGCACCTGATATCCTTCTATTAATACCTATAAGTGGAGAATTGATTTCACATGTAATATCAAGATTCTCACCATCTACGGGCTCTTCTACACCAAAAGCATTCCAATACCGATTTTCTATTTTTTGGAAAGCTACCCATATGCTAACAGATTCAAGCCAAAAAACATCTGCTTGTACTGTGCCTCCTTGATACCCGATTTTGCATTTATATTGTTTCGCTCCACTTTTTATTAGAGTTTCTTGAAATGCCTTTTGCGCGTCAGCTATCTGATTCACATCTTCTATAATATGCATAAATCAATCAATCCCTTAAGTCCGATATCTCTTTCCAAGCAGTTTCGTCGTCTACAAGATTTCGTCCTTCACGTTTAACAATCTCTTTCAGCTTTAAAATTAACTCAGTTTTTGAAGCTTTTGTTTTCCCTATTTCATCAAGAGCTTTTTCAATCAAATTATATGAAATATGAGCAAAATCTGGCGGTGGTGAAACTGTTTTTTTATAGACATAACTCACCGCACCCATTATTTTTGGATTATAAAGTTCATCATCTTTTTCTTTGTAAATGTTTTTAATGCTATTAAAATCCAATTGTTTAATGTTTTTGCATTTCAGGGAAAAAGCACAATTATTCCAATCATCAATTATATTTGATTGATATTCTTTAGGTATATATGGAATCATACTTTTTT
>JAUQXU010000252.1 GCA_030837935.1 Candidatus Brocadia sp. | reverse complement strand
GATATTTAATAATTATTATATTGTTTTGAAATTTCTCGGACGATGAATCACGTAACATTTTTGAGTCTTTCAAGGTACTGTATGCCGATGTTGCCATGCTATCAGTAAGTCCACTAAACGTTCTTTCAACACGTGATATCTCGTTTTCCAGTCGTAACAGAGAGAAGAATAGAGGTTTATCTTTATCAGGCATATCTATGCCGAAATTGGATGTGTCGTGGTTTTTGCAAGAGCCCAAAATTGTCTTTCTGTGTTCTTTGGGTTTTACATTCCTCACGATCAATTTTCTAAGCTCTGGCTCTAATGCTTCTTTTGCCTTCAGGGCATCCTGATATTCCCTGCAATCTTCTAAAAACCTTGCCTTTTCCTCTTCAGAAATCGCATTTCCTGATTTTTTAGAAGATCGTAGCCATGCATTCTCGAACCTATTAATCACTTTGGAATAGTCTGAAAGGAGTCCCTTTAATATATTGATCCGATTATCAAAATCCTTCGTACATGTTTTGGCAGCCTTAAACATCTTGAAAATATTTAAAAGCTCGTGATCTCCAAGCTGAAATGGCGTTGCGGTAAGAAACAGCATCTTTTTAAATTTGCCTCTGAGAGTGTGTTCCGGAGAGTCTGCGTCATTGAAAAGTTTATGACCTATTACCCAGGGATTTTTGTAATTATGTGCCTCATCGATAATACAAAATGCAAATTCAGGAATAATCTGGTTTTTTATCTTTCGGCATGCTTCTTTAAAGTCTTCTTTTGAACAGCCGTTTCGAATAGTTTCATCAAACGGACTACAGTCAATATCTTTGATATCTTTATAATCTAAAAATTTTTCATAATTCCATTTTTCAAACCAGGACTCTGGATTCATAACTACCAAATCACTAAAGTATCTTAAGTCATAACTGAGATATCCAAGCATCTCCTTTCTCTTTGCAGCAGAAAAGCCCCTCTGCCTGAAATAAGCGCCAAGATAGCACAGATATTCATTGTCTTTTGGTTGTCCCGCAATTCTATTGATGGGTATAGTCTAAATAGGAGTGTTTTCTTCATTGAGAAGTTCTTTTATGCTCTCAAATGCCTTGTCTTTTGCAAGCTTTTTTAAAGGTGATTTTTCTTTGATACAAGAAATCCTAAAGGTATTAATGTCCTTATCCCACTTATCTTTTAGCTCTTTGCTTGGTGTCAGTATGAGAATTCTTTTGTGACGATTTGCATCTGCAATATAAGTCACTGCGGTCGCCAATGCAACAAAAGTCTTACCCATACCAACCTCATCGGCAAGGATAACGCCGGGTTCCAGATTGAGAAGTTCAAGCAGTCTATTTACTGTCTTTTCCTGTCTTTTCGCATCTTGTGGGGATATCGTTGCACCTAAATTTATATCTTCATGGATTTTCATACTATAGTATTATCCTGTAAAAACTTCCTTTCCCCATTTTCATGAGGACAAGTTTTTGTAAGTTTTTTTACAACCCCCTTAGTCCCCCTTTGGTAAGAGGGACTTGGCTGTGGCTTTGCTTCGTTATGACTCCACATATTTAAGATATGTCTGCCATTCCATGGGAAGATTGGTCTTCTTAAATTCCGCAATTTTGTTTTTAAGGGGTAGTTTGTATTCTTCCAATATCCGCTTTTTTTCTTCGTCTTTATAGTGTAATGAAATATCATTAACAACTGTTTTCATTTCTGAATAGCAAAATAATTTTGTAAGTTTGTCCTCTAAATTATCTACGTTTTTAAAAATTCTATCGACCCCAAATACACCGTATATTCTGTTATTAAGCATTACTGAATTTGCAATCTTATCTTCCTTCAAATATTCCCTTACACCCTCCAGCGCCTTTACAAACATTTTTATTTTATTCATTAATAAATCTGGTGTTTCAATGGGTTTTGTTGATTTACCATCGCCGTTCCCTGGCTTATCAATAAACCCTTCTGAATCCCAGGTTTTTGGGCGTGAAATTCTGTTTAACCAATAGAGGATAAGGCTGTCTGTATCGATAGGGAAATTTTTATGTCTTTCTTTGACCAACTGACTTGAGTCATAAAAAAAGATGGGACAATAGTAAGTCCCGCTATCCATTCTTATCTCCAAATCTAAGGATTTTTCGGCCATATCAGGAAGAGGTATCTCTTTTTCAAATTTTCTCTCTTTATTCCATCCGGGAGCATCCAAAATCTTCTCATTTGTAAGAAAAATCTCCCAATTATACGCTTTGTCAAAACATTCATCGCTAAACCCAATCGTTAAACGCACATCTCTATAGTAAGTGTAAGTTATAATCTGGGGTAAGGGATTATCTGTATCTTCACCTTTTATTTCTGGTGGTATGGGTTTTAAAAATTCAATTTTTTGTTCTGCAATATCAGATGGCAGAAAGTCCCTCAATTTTCTTTCATTTGGATTTTGAACTTTAAAAAGCAGGTTTGCCTCAGCGTTTGGCTTTACCTTTTCAAAGCCAAATCCCTTCTTGGTAAAATTGCTTGATCCTACAAGGAGATAATTTGCTTTATTAGTGCTGATAAAAATCAATTTTGCATGAAGACTTCTGCCTTCGGTATCTTCAGTAGTTGAAATCGGATAGAAATGAATTAAATCTTGATATTTTTGGGCGTTTTCAAGTATTGTTTTGTCCGATTGAATATGCCATGTTATGTCATCTCCTGATTTTTCTGATAGAGACGGAAAGTATATGCCGATATGCTGAGCCCCTCTTTTAGCAAATTCATCTTTAAAATAACCAAAAAATCTGCTATCTTCTTGTTCGAAAAAGGGCGTCAGGATTTTTAATCTTTGTATTTTCTCATTCCCTAATTCATCAAATAATTGATCGACGATAGATTTTTTGGCAGGATTTGGATATGCAATGAATTTTATCGTAGATTCTTCTTTTTCCCAGTCTGAGTCTAATTGCATTAAGCCTAACAGATCTTTGATTTCTCCTATTTGTTCTCTTACTTTGCCTTTATTACCAGAAATGATTTCTAAATAATTCAGTATATCTGATGCTAAAGAATTTGGTAACCCGCAGCCTTCTCCGAAATCGAGGAGACAGAACGTTTCCAGGTTTTTACAATATGCGTTTTCAGTAAGGTTTGCAGAGCCAAGGATTATTCTTATTAAATTTTTGGTTCTTTCGTAAAAAAGTTGAAGTCTGGTAAACTAAGCCATAAAAGTAGAGTAATAATAGGGAAGTAAAGAGTTGCATCGAATTTCGACCGTATGTAATATGGTTTTGTTAGAGAACAGGATCATATTACAAGGG
>JAUQXU010000251.1 GCA_030837935.1 Candidatus Brocadia sp. | reverse complement strand
GCCAGTATTCGACCTCTCCGTGTGCCTTCTTTGCGCTCGATGTAGCGCTTGCCTGTCCCTCATGACACAGTACACAGCCAAATCTTTCCGGCGGATGATTGCCCAAATACAATTTTTGGTCAGGGTGGCTTGCGTACGGTTGTTCTGTTGACACACTTTCTGTCCTGTTTATGCCTATATGACACGACATGCACCTGTCGGTGATGTTTAAATCCTCCATATAGGTCTGATATACCTGCAAGCTTGGGCGGGTTTTCTTGAAGGTTTTTAACTGCGTTTTGTATCTTTCCAAGCCAACGGTGTAGGAGTTTAACTCCTGCGTATATTTATCGACATCATATTTGATATCGCTCAATCGTGTCTTTATGGAATCGATTTTACCTTCCAGATCCTTCATCTTTGTGATATATTCCTTACCCTTGTCCTCTAATTCCTCAATCTCATGCTTGATTTGTTCGCTTTGGGTTTTTCCATAGAGATATTCCTTCTCCGTGCTTTCATTTCGGGTAACTATCGCCTTAAACCTCAGTGCGTCTAACTCGCTATTCAATACCTTCAGTTCTTCAGACAGCTTTTTGTATTCACCCTGGACTGGGGGTTTTCTAAAGTCTTCCCATGCACGGTACAGATTGTTCTTTGCTTCTCTGTATTTTGCCTGGACGTCCGGGCTTTCAAAATTTGCCCGTTCTTTTTCATAGTCCCGCCTGATTTTCTCATACTCCAGGTGAGAGAACTGTTTCTGGTATTTTTTCCAGGGCCTTCTGCCAACGGTCTCGTTTGCGATCACCCATACGGTGACTGCCACGAGGATGAAACTAACCGCGACAAAGATTATCAGGTAAGATTTATCTTCTTCTTTTTTTATGGGATGTTGATTTTTGCTGGTTAACATAATTTTCGTGGTTACAAGGAATTTCAAACAAAAATTTCCTCCCCCTTAATCCCCCTCACCGAGGGGGACAGCCATCTGTCCCCCGCTGGCGGGGGTGAAGGGGGTGGACTGTCATTGCGAAAATAGATATTTAAGTCGCCGAAGGCCTAATTTATATATTAAACCACGGCGTTACCCAGATATATTTTACATGGAATACCAATCTCAAACATACCTTTATCGGCAACGCCAGCATGGATAAGAAAAGAAACGCAACGATGGCATATCTGATCATGCCGAGTTTTTCCAATGCCATGCTTTTCCTTGCCTTCATGAAACGATATGGAATTGTCATGCCCATGAGGAAATAACCGATCACAACTGCGCCACCAGCAATAAACCCCAGGAAAGATTTGGAATTAACGCCAATGAAACTGGTCAGGTCGTAATTGGTTTCTGCTACGATCCGGTGGGGATCCCATTCCTGCCAGGGCCAGAACCAGAGCCAGCCAGGTCCACGCATGAAGACGCCAACGATAATGAGCAATATCCATAAAATATGAAACCCGAAACAGAAAGTAAGCATGGCAAACTTCCGTTCCTTAAATGTGTAATATCCATTTCCTTTCGGATTAAAATCAACGTAAGGTATGGCCATTAGTCCTATGATGATAAGCATGGGAAAAACGACCCCTGCAATCCATGGATCAAAATACACAAGCATTTCCTGAAGTCCCAGGAAATACCACGGCGCCTTCGCAGGATTTGGAGTCATGGTAGGATCTGAAAGTTCCTCCAGCGGCGCATCGAGCAGGATAGACCAGACAATAAGAATGATCGTACAAATGATGGCCGCCAGAAACTCTTTTCTGATCAGATACGGCCATGTGGGTATTTCACTTTCAGATATTTCGGCATCCTTTTCCTTGGCAAGGGTAGTACCTTTAATAAAGGCGAGCGCCCTGTATCTGCCCTTTTCTTTTGGTTCTTCCTGCTTGTTATCGATCTTTTCCATATTTATATTTTACTTACGTTGGTAATCTTTTTTTGTGCCTCTGTAGTTTATACTTTTTATTCTTCAGCATATGCAAAACGTTTCATGGTTATCGCGTTTACGGGGCAACGCTTTACGCACAGTCCGCACCGGATGCACTTCTCTTCGTCGATCATCATAGCGGCATCCCAATCACCAGAGACAGCATCATCATGTAAGACGTCTGGAACCTCAACTTTTTCACGGGAGACCATAGATATGCAATTGTATGGACAAACGTCAATACAACCGCCGCATAACACACATTTTTCATCAATAAAAATATTGTAATGACAAAGCAGGCAGCGCCCCGCTTCTTTAAACGTATTTTCTTTTGAGAGTCCCAGTTCAACCTCTGTGTTCAGATCACGCCTTTCTTTTATAGGAAGGGCATCCTGTCTTTGCCTGGGTGCTGTCTCATAATTACGTATCCTTTCCGAAGGAGCTTGCTCCTTATAAAAAAATGTATATCCTTTAATTTCCTTATCCGTTAAAAATGTATGTATCGATCTAGCAGCCTTTCTCCCGTCTGCTATTACCTCAATTACATTCCTGGGGCCGGTTACACAATCGCCGCCTGCAAATACCCCCTTTCTGGTTGTCATGAAACTTTCGGGGCCGATGACAGGCATTCCCCAACGACTAATTTCTATCCCGAACCTTTCTGACAGAAATTGGATGTTTGGTGATTGACCAATCGCCGCTATTACCATATCGACTGGCATGATGAAGTTGCTTCCTTCCATGGGAATTGGACGCCGGCGTCGTTTTTCATCAGGTTCACCCAGGCTGTTTTTTATGCACTCCAGATGTGTTATCTGCAGGTTGTGTCCTCCAAGTATCTTTACGGGAGAAGTTAAGTAGTGTATTTTTACGCCTTCTTCCTCTGCCATGCTTACTTCTAGTTCACCGGCGGGCATCTCCGCCAGAGTCCTGCGATACACAATAGAAACCTCTTGT
This sequence comes from Candidatus Brocadia sp., assembly GCA_030837935.1. Taxonomy (GTDB): domain Bacteria; phylum Planctomycetota; class Brocadiia; order Brocadiales; family Brocadiaceae; genus Brocadia. The sequence continues at coordinate 11,868 of JAUQXU010000251.1, read as the reverse complement.
GCGCCCAGTCTTAGTGATGAACGTGCACAGTCTATGGCGGTGAAGCCACCCCCAATAACCGCTACCTTTTCGGGAACGGTTTTTCGTATTCCAAGATTCGTATCCTTCATAAATATAACGCCATGCATCATCCCTGCCAGATTTTCACCAGGGATATCAAGCGCCTGGGATTTATGAGCGCCCGTGGCCATGTACACAGCGCTATATTCTTTTAATAAGTTGTTGAATTTCTCTTGCGTGTCTATGGGGCTATTTAAACGGATGTCAACTCCGAGTTCCTTTATCCAGTTTATAGCATCTTCTGTCTTATCACGAGGCAGTCGATAGGGGGGAATACCAACGATTAACATGCCCCCTGCGATAGGTAGCGCTTCATACATGACAACATCATGTCCCCTCATTACCAGATCGTTTGCTGCGGCAAGACCAGATGGCCCAGCGCCAATCATTGCGATGCGATACCCCGTTTTTTCTCTGTGCATCGGTTTTAGTGGGGACTTTTTGAGGGCGAAGTCTGCCGCGCTCCTTTTGAGTGAGCATATGGCGATAGGTTTGTCAATTGCCCCGCGGCGACATGCGGTTTCACACGGATGTGTGCATACCCTCCCAAGTATATGCGGAAAAAGGTTTGCCATGAAATTGAGACGCAAAGAGCTATCAAAGTCTCCTTCAACAATGCGTTCTATATAATTCATGGCCGGTGTGTTGACAGGGCATGCATACTGGCAATTTATGTTTTCCCTGAACCAGTGGTCGTTGGCTTTAACTATTTTATAGTTCACGAGGCACTACTCTCCCTTTTGATGCCTTTTCTGTTCTGTCCGTTTGTCATTTTCAAATGCCTGTTTAAAGGTAATCCATGTAAAGAAAAACAACAGAATTATCAGACCAACGATGGGGATGTTATCAGGTTTGGTTATAATTGCCCAGACATTTTCCATGGGTAAATTCCATTTGTAGAGCGACGAGGCTCGTCGCTCTACATTCATTCTAATCACCTAAACGTTTAATTCGGATAAATTGAGAAGAACAAAACACCTATTGGAATTCCAATAAATAAATCTTTAGAGCGGCCCGGAAATACCGCCGTCCTTGCGGACCCGCCAGAAGTGTACCATCATAAATACGCCGATGATAAGAGGCAACCCGATACAATGCCATACATATGCCCTTAATAACGCATTTCCGCCTACCATTGAACCGCCTAAAAGCGCAAATCTTATATCATTGTGCGCCGTCATTCCAAGTTGCTCCCCAAAAGGTCCTTCGTGCCCCAGCAATGGTGTTGACCGAGCCATATTTGTGCCAACCGTTACAGCCCAAAATCCCAATTGGTCCCACGTGAGCAGATAACCAGTAAAGCTTAAAAGGAGGGTAAGCACCAGGAGGACGACACCCACACACCAGTTAAATTCACGAGGTGGTTTATAGGAACCTGTTGCAAATACGCGAAACATGTGGAACCATACCGTGATGACCATCAGGTGGGCGCTCCATCGGTGCAGATTCCTTAAAATCGCCCCAAAAGGTACCTGATACTCCAAATCTTTTATATCCCAATATGCATCATGAACCGTAGGACGGTAATAAAACATCAATAATACACCCGTGAACGTTAGTACCAGGAACAAGAAGAAACTGATGCCACCCATACACCAGGTAAATTTTAATTGAGGGGCATGTCTCTTTACCCTGGCAGGATGCAGATGCATAAAGACGTTTGAAACAACCTTCAGCATGCGATTCTTCGGTGTGTCGGCGAAGGTGTGCCTGAAGATGGACTTCCAGACCTGCGAGTTAACCGTTAAATCCGTCAGCATGCCAAATAACCCCTTCTCTTTCAGCATGTTTTTGTATCTTGATAAGAAATTTTCTTTGGGTTTATTAACCATTTTATAGTTGCTTAATTTAATGTTAAGGAATTTCAAATACCCCCCATAAATCCCCCCGTAAACGGGGGGAGACTGGGGGTGGTCAAATACAAGTAGCCGAAGGCCTAATTAAAGTGGAATTTATTGGGGATTTTTACAACCACCCCTCGTTCCCCTCCTTCGCAAGGAGGGGATGAAAGGGGAGGTCTTCCATCAGTTTTATTTTATACCTTCAAGAATGCGCCGGTCTTTTCCCATTCTCCGCGCTCTCCCCTGAACCTTATCCCTTCATCAACGATTATTTGCCCATCTTCGTCCAACGCGACCTTGAACCTTTCCAGAGGTCTTGGTGCAGGACCCTCAATATTAATCCCATCTGGTGTAAACCCACTCCCATGACAAGGACATTTGAATTTTCCTTCTGCTGCTAACCAATTAGGGGTACAACCGAGATGGGTACATTTTGCCTCGATTACGTAAACCCTGCCAACCTCTCTGATAATCCATATCCTGAACTGTTTCTTGAACCTTTCGCTTACCCCCACCGGATATTGGAAGGGATATCCGATCTTATACCTTGTTGGTGGTTCAATAATGGTTCTGGGAAAGAAGAATCTAACAATGGTACTCAATAAAGTTGTCAGGAATATCCCTATAAAACTCCAACCTGCAAAAAGCAAGAATCTCCGTCGATTTACCGGGATTTCTCTATTTTTTGTTGCTTCTAACATAACACCCATGGATTTTTACTATGATGTAAATACTTGCAGTGAATATAAGGATTTTAAAAGAAATGAAGAACGTAGTTTCTTAACAAGAATATTTTAACATTTTTAGCAAAAATTGTAGCGCCGATCCCTTGTGGTCTGCATTTTGGCTGGGGTCATCCACCCCTAACTTCCGCCAGCGGGGGACAACGCCCACGCTACGCCTTCCGACTCGTTCGGGTAATGATCACACTCATGGTATATTTATTTTATCTTTGTTTCAATGAAAAATACCGAATTTAGCAAAACGGGACAAGTACTATTTAAAAATTCCTATACAATGAACCAACCATCTAATATTCTATTGATTATTTATTTGATACTGGTAGTATATTTTGGTACAGGGAAGATTTATTAGGGACTTCCTTGCATCTGTGACCTCATGTATTTGGAAAAAGGAGAATGCCCGATGGTAGACATATTGGCAAGAGATATTATTCTTATTATTTATATTTTTTGGTTAATTATCACGGGGATATTAGTCTTTTTTATGCAGGCAGGTTTTGCTTTTCTGGAGAGTGGACAGGTTCGATCTAAGAATGCCACCCACGTCTATATGAAGGTCTGTGCAAATATTGGATTGGGCACGCTGGTCTGGTGGTTGTTCGGGTTCGCCATTTTCTCCGGCAATTGGAATTACTGTCTTATAGGAGTGACCGATCCGGGAAATGTGGACAAACTGAATGTGTATGGGCATTGGTTTACCATGTGGGGATTTTGTCTTGTTTCATGCTCTATCGCATCGGGTTCCATAGCAGAGAGATTTAGCTTTAAGGCGTACCTTATTTATGTGGTCCTTTACTGTGGGTTTATGTATCCATTTTTTGGATGGATGGCATGGTCGGCGGGACCGCTGTTAAGGTTGGGCTATGTGGATTATGCAGGTTCCGTGGTGGTACATTTCCAGGGCGGTTTAACAGCTCTTATTGCTGCAATGATTGTGGGTCCACGGCTGGAGAAATACGCACGCACGAGTAAGAAATCATGGCTCTTTGAGTTTGGCCGTGGAGAATGTTATACCATTCCCGGTCACAATGTTTCACAAATGATGCTCGGCGTATTCATATTATGTGTGTGTTTTTATGGTTTTAATGTAGGGTCTGTGTTGGTGGGGTCGTTATGTGAACCAACCAGTGCGGTAACAGCGCGGAAGATGATCGATGTGCTTGTTTCTGATTTGCCTACGACCACGATCAATGTTACAATGAGCATGGCGGGCGGTATCCTTGGAGCGATGTTTGGCGGATGGCTGGTTAATAAAAAATCAGACCCGCTTACCACCGGAAATGGAGCAATAGCGGGCATGGTTTCTATTTGTGCCGGTGTTGGTTTTACCCATCCTGGATTTGCCATTGTAATAGGTATAATCAGTGGCGGGATCATTCCTCTGGTGGTAAAGTCACTGGATAAGATAGGGATTGATGATACCGTTGGCACCTGCGGGGTGCATTGTACGGCCGGTGCTATTGGAGGTATTGCGACAGGAGTGATGGGACTCATACGGCCTACCTATCACGGTGTGAGTTGTCATATCGGTATACAAGCACTGGGGTTTATCATCTGTATCGTCTACGCCTGTTTGTGCGCCATCATTATCTTTGGCGGGCTGAAGGCGGTGGGCTTGGGGCGTGTAAGTGAAGAAGATGAGACAATGGGGCTTGACATTTCTGAACATATGACACCAACCTATCCGGAATTTGTTTCAGGTGGTATAAAAGGATATTAGTATGATGCGTGTCTTAAGGCCGATGCGGCTTGTTTTTATAATAGCCCTTGTTGTACAAGGGCTATTTTTCTCCATACATGCCGCAGAAGAGATAAAAGCCAAAAACCCTTCTCTGAGCATATGGGAAAAACCACGCTATGAAAATGCAAAGCTCTATGCAGAAAGAGGATTATTAGACAAGGCCATACCTGAATTAAAAGAAATAGCCGGGCTTTATCCGGATAACGTGGAAGCCCATGCGTATCTCGGATGGGCCTATAGTCAGAAGGGGTTGATTTCTGATGCAGTAGAAGAATTTCAAAAGGTGCTGCAGATAAATCCGGATCTTCAAAGAATGCCCTTTAACTTTCCCATGGTAAAAGATACCCCTGCTGTGGCTAAGGAGTTTATTGCACATCTTGAGGATATAATTGATTGGACAGACGGATTTTCCGGTGCGCATGCAGTATTGGGTTTCTATTATGTGCAACAAGGAATGTTGGGTGATGCCCTAAACGAATATAAAAAGGTATTAAAGCTGGAACGCTGTGAGGGAAAGGAATCAATTTCTGGAATTGACCAGGCCATAAAGGAATACGAGGACGTTATACGGCTAAAACCTGATTGCGTGGAAGCCTATATAAAATTAGCCTGTGCCCATGCAGATAAAGATATGCTGGATATGTCTATTGCAGATATGAAAAAAGCGATATCCATCGAACCTGAACGGGGAGAAGCACACGTTTATCTGGCTTGTTTTTATGCCAGGAAGTTGATGCTGGACAAGGCATTGAACGAGCTGAATGAGACGAAAAAAATTAGGGACAGCATGCTTGAAACATCCCTCGCGGAGGCGGGGCGCTGCATTGCGACTTGCATGTTTGAAAATGCAATCTCTGCAGCACAAGACGCTATCAGGATATACCCCAGGGATAAAAGGGCATATCGGCTGCTTGCAACGGCGTATAATAAAAACGGTGAGATAGATAAGGCGATTGGAATATGCAAAGAGTTTTTGTGCAGGTATCCGGACGACGTCCATGCGTATGCATTCCTTGGGTGGATTTATGTGCAATGCGACCTGTTCAAAGAAGCGAAGGATCTGGTAGAACGGGCAATTCGTATCGAGCCTGAAAATGCCGAAATTCAAGCATTAATGGCTTTTCTCTATGTCTCTCAAGATCAACTCCATGAGGCTGTAGCGATGTGTAACAAGACTATTGATACCATGTCGGTAAAAAATGACAGGGTAAGTGATTATGGATGGATTAGAGGAAATGTCCCTTCGATTGAACAAAAATTCAGAGAGGTAATGGATGTTCTGGAGGTAAAACCCGATTATACAGAAGCCTATCTGTGCTTAGGATGGTTATACTCAAAAAATGGAGAAGCGGAGCGGGCAATTAACTCATTCAGGAAGATTCTTGAGTTAACATCGGATTCATACAAGGCTCATGTGTATTTAGGAAACGCATATGTGCAGAGAGGGCAAATAAAGGATGCGTTAAACGAGTATAATATGGCATTGCATCGTGTATCGGCTACTCAACTGCAATAATAAAATTACGTAAAAAGACGGCAATATATTGTCTGCCGGTTGCCGCATATATAATATAAATTTCGATTGTCTTTTCTTGAAGGGGAAAAAATATTGACAATACTGGTATAATACTATATAAAACAGTGATTTAATTTGAAATAAATTATCAGTGATTTTTAGGTCTTTGATAATTCAATACCTATGAGAATACATTTACGATAAAGGCAAACCTTGAGCAATCAGGGAACGCAAAGTAATGGGTCTTTAAAAATACGAGAAGTATTTATGGAGAAAGATAGCCTTACTGCCGAAGATGTTTTTTTAAATAACTTCTTTGCAGTAAGGCTTTTTTATTATACGGATATTTCCAGAAAATATTTTATGTAGATCTGTAATGTTGTTTTGTATAAGTATTCTTATGAAGTGCAGGGCTTTGACAATAGTTGATAATGCCGGTACAATCCTGTGGAGTTTTGCAAGGTGAATCCATTCCTATCAATTAAGGGCAGATTGCTTACGTTTGCACTCTGTATCTCTCTCATACCTATTACTGTGATCACGACGATCAACTACCTCCACGCCAGGAGTGCCTTAAAGTATCGGATCCTTGAAGATTTGAAAGCAGTTGCAAAGTCAAGAGAGCAGCATGTCCTGTCTTTTATGGAGAGAACTGAGATACGTACGGCAGACTTCAGCACCGATGGATTTATAAGGAGGTGTTTTGAGACAATCACTCGTGGAGGAAATATTAGACAGGATGCAATTGTTCGCTTAAATAAATACCTTGCAGAGAAAAAGCTGTCGCTCAACCATAATCTTATAGCAATAGCCCTTGTGGATAAGGACGGTAAAGTGGTCTCATCCGCCGATGAGAAGTTAATCGGCAAGGATTTTTCCAGAGACGATGTATTTATGGAAGGCATACGAAAGAGTTACGGCGAAACTTACAGTGGTCAGCTACATTATTCCCCCGACTTCGATACAGAGTGCACATTTGTTTCTGCACCAATTATCTCAAGACAGGGGATCAAAACACTTGGTGTGATTATCAATGCTTATTCCATTTCAGCCTTGAATGAGATTACAACTAACCGTGTCGGAATGGGGAAGACCGGCGAAGTATATCTGGTTAGTAAAGACAAGGTATTGCTTACCCAGTCAAGGTTTGTGGATGAAGCAGCCCATAAACAAGTAGTGGACACAGAACCAGTTCGCAAGCTCATCGAAGATAATAAAGAGACGGTTGGTATCTACCGGGATTACAGAGGAAAGGCAGTTGTTGGCGCCTCAATATATTTACCCAAATATGGCTGGACACTTTTGGCTGAAATAGATAAGGCAGAGTCCTTTGCACCAATAAAGGCGTTGGGTTTTGTCTCGTTGTTTTTTGGCGTAGTAAGTGCTGTAGCGGTTGCAGGTTTAGGAATTTCCTTTGCAGTTTCAACGTCAAGGCCTATCAGGGATTTAACGGAAGCATCGGAGAGATTTGCAGACGGAGACCTGGATTATAGAGTAAAGGTGACACGTAAGGATGAGATTGGCGTCCTGGCCAGGAGTTTTAATGCCATGGCTGAGGGGTTTAAGAGATTGATCAATGAACACAAGCGGGCTGAAAAGGTGCTGAAGGAGTCCGAACAGAGGTTTAAAACTATTTTTGACGGTGCAATCGATGGCATACTGATCGCTGATACAGAAACCAAAAGGTTCTATACAGGCAATAAAGCGATTTGTCAAATGCTCGGTTATTCTGCCGAAGAAATTAAAAATTTAGGAATCGTGGATATTCACCCAAAGGAAGACCTGCCCTCTGTCATGGAGCAGTTTGAAAAACAGGCAAAGGGTAAAGCTACCTTGGCTAAAGATGTTCCTGTGAAACGAAAGAACGGTAATATTTTTTATGCTGATATTAACACCTCTCTCGTAACTTTTGTTGAAAAAACATATCTTATGGGGATCTTTAGGGATATCACCAGCCGCAAAAGGACAGAGGAGACATTGCGGAAGAGTGAGGCCAGTCTTGCTAATGCACAACGGATCGCCCACCTCGGAAATTGGGAATGGGATATAGTTAAAAATGAATTGCGCTGGTCGGATGAGATCTATCGCATCTTTGGTTTGGTTCCGCAGGCATTTGGTGCAACATATGAGTCGTTTCTGGATGCCGTTCATCCAGATGATAGAGAATTTGTGGAAACATCTGTTAACGGGGCACTGTATGAGAGAAAGCCTTATAGCATCGATCATCGCATAGTTTTACCAGACGGATCAGATCGTATTGTTCACGAACAGGCCGAAGTAATTTTTGATACTAGTGGCAGGGCGGTTCAGATGGCCGGAACGGTTCAGGACATAACCGACCGCAAGCGGATAGAGAAGGCATTGCGGGTACTCAACGATTCTCTGGAACAACGTATAGCAGAGCGGACTGCATCGTTGGCGAAGGCAAACAAAGAACTAAAGACGGAAATCACGGAGCGCAAGCGGATAGAGGAAGAGCTTCGCAAGTTATTTAATGCTGTCGAGCAAAGCTCCTGCTCGGTTGTAATTACCGACATAAAAGGTAACATCGAATACGTAAATCCCAAATTCCGCCGGGTAACAGGTTACGCACCGGCGGAAGTAATCGGACAAAACCCGCGTATCTTAAAATCCGGAGAGAAACCGTCAGAAGAATATAAAAGTTTATGGGATACTATTACCGCCGGCGGAGAATGGCAAGGAGAATTTCATAACAGGAAAAAAAACGGTGAGCTTTATTGGGAGTATGCATCCATTTCACCTATCAGAAACATGGAAGGTGTTATTACCCATTTCGTTGCAATTAAGGAAGACATCACCGAGCGCAAAAGGGCGGAGGATGAGTTGAGGAAACAACGCGACCACCTTGAACATCTCACCAACCGGCTTACTGCTGCCAACAAAGAGTTGGAAGCATTCTGCTACTCTGTATCGCATGACCTGCGCGCACCATTGCGGAGTGCTAACGGCTTCTGCAGAGCACTGCTGGAAGACTACTCTGACAAATTAGACGCACAAGGCAAAAACTACCTCCAGCGTGTAAGTGCAGCCAGCCAGCATATGGGGCAACTTATTGACGATCTGCTGGATCTGTCCCGTATAACGCGCAGCGAGATACGTCGTAAGACGGTCGATCTGAGCGCACTGACAAAGAAGATCGCTTCAGAGATTCAAGAGGCAGAACCAGGACGTCAGGCGGAATTTATCATTGCTGAAAAATTAGTCGTCAACGGCGATCCGCATTTGTTACTGATAGTACTTAAGAATTTACTCAGTAATGCATGGAAGTTTACCGGGAAGCGTCCACGCGCAAGGATAGAATTCGGCGTTAAACAGCATGACGGAAAACAGGTGTATTTTGTGCGTGATAATGGCGCCGGATTTGATATGGCCTTCGTCAACAAACTATTCGGTGCATTCCAACGACTGCACTCGACAACTGAGTTTGAGGGTACGGGCATTGGGCTGGCTACTGCACAGCGAATCATCAATCGCCATGGTGGCCAGATTTGGGCTGAAGGAGCCGTGGATCAGGGTGCAACATTCTACTTTACGATTTGAGATTCCAGATTGTCAATGGTCAATCTGAAATCTCAAATCAAAACTGCTGAAGGGGTGTAATTATGACAAATCAAAAATCGGTAATCTCCGATTCGCAATCTAAAACAATTTTGCTTGTAGAAGATAATCCAGACGACGTGGAACTGACACTCCGTGCATTTAAGAAATACAAAATTGTGAACGAGGTGGTGGTGGCAAGCGATGGGGTTGAAGCGCTGGATTATATCTTTGGTAAGGGTAAGTATGCCGGCCGAGATATTAACAACTTGCCAGAGGTCGTGCTGTTGGATTTAAAACTGCCAAAGGTGAATGGCCTGGAGGTTTTGCAACGACTGCGCGCTGACGAAAGAACAAAGCACCTTCCGGTGGTTATTCTCACCTCCTCAAGCGAGGATCAAGACCTGCTCGATGGTTACAAATTAGGCGCCAACAGCTACGTTCAAAAACCCGTGGAGTTTACCCAATTCTCTGCAGCAGTGGGGCAATTGGGGGTTTACTGGCTTCTCCTGAACAAGTCTCCCAAGAGAGAAGGAGGTGCTTAGATGGAGAAACCGCTTCGTGTTTTGTTTGTCGAGGATTCATTGGACGATATTGAGTTGCTGTTGCGTGAATTACGGCGCAGCGGTTATGATCCAACATACGAAAGGGTCGAAACAGCCTCAACCATGAAGATGATGCTCGAAAGGTATGCGTGGGATATCATTCTTGCTGATCACTCCATGCCTTACTTCAGCGCAGTTGGGGCATTGACACAGTTGCAACTCAGCGGACTGGACATACCATTCATTATCGTGTCGGGTTCTATCGGTGAGGGTAATGCGGTGGCATGTATGAAAGCCGGCGCGCATGACTATATTATGAAGGATGGTCTGGCGCGACTTGTCCCCGCTATTGAGCGGGAAATGACTGAGGCGAAGGAACGGCGGAAGTGCAATCTGGCAGAGGAAGCGCTGCGGAAAAGCCAAGCCAGTCTTGCCAATGCACAACGAATTGCACATCTGGGGAATTGGGAATGGGATATAATAAAAAATGAATTTCGCTGGTCCGATGAGGTTTATCATATCTTTGGTTTAGTTCCGCAGTCGCTTTGTCCAACGTACGAGGTATTCCTGAATTCCGTTCATGCCAATGACAGAGAATTTGTAAAAAAATCTATACATGAGGCTTTATATGAGAGAAAGCCTTTCAGTATTGATCATGGCATAGTTTTACCAAATGGTTTCTGGCGTATTGTCCATGAAGAAGCCGAAGTTGTTTTTGACAATACTGGCAAGGCGATTCAGATGGACGGAACGGTTCAGGACATTACCGAGCGCAAGCAGTTAGAGAAAGAACTGAGGATACTCAACGAATCTTTAGAACAACGCGTGGCAGAGCGCACATTGACGCTGGTGGAGGTAAACAAAAAACTACGGAGAGAAATCGTAGCGCGTAAACGGATAGAAAGCGCCCTCCACGATAGCGAAGAACAATACCGGCTCTTATTCGAAAGCAACCCTCATCCTATGTGGGTGTACGATCTTGAAACGCTCCGTTTTCTTGCTGTCAACAATGCAGCTATTTGCCACTACGGCTATTCTCGCGAAGAATTTCTTGCAATGACCTTTAAGGAAATTCGCCCCTTTGAAGATATCCCTGCTTTTCTTGATACTATATCGAAGTTCACCGATGGTTTCGATATGACGGGCATTTGGAGGCACCGGAAGAAGGACGGAAGTATCATCTACGATGAGATTAGCTCACACACAATAACCTTTGCCGGCAGACGTGCTGAGGTTGTGCTGGCAAACGACGTCACCGAACGTAGATGGATGGAAGAAAAAATCAAACATATGGCTTTTCATTACGCCCTTACCTCTCTCACCAACCGTATATTGTTCAATGATCGCCTAACCCTGGCGTTAGCCCACGCACACCGTATGAACGAGATGCTTGCCGTGCTGTTTCTGGACGTGGATAGATTCAAGGGTATAAACGATGCGCTGGGGCATAGTATGGGAGATCAGTTGCTGCGTGAGGTCGCTGACAGATTGAAAAGCTGTGTGCGTGATCAAGACACCGTTGCTCGCTTCGCCGGTGATGAATTCACTCTATTAGTGTTAGGAATCACTCAAGCGGAACACGCTATCGATATTGCGTGTAAAATTCTCGGTGCATTCAAACGGTCATGGACGGTCAGTAATCATGAACTCTATATTACGGCAAGCATTGGAATTGCCCTCTATCCCAACAATGGAGAAGACGCTGAAACCTTGCTGAAGAATGCCGACGCCGCCATGTATTATGCCAAGGAACAGGGGAGAAATAACTACCAATTATACACACCAGCCATGCATGAGAGAACCTTTGAAAAGATGAAGCTGGAAACGAGTCTACGCCGTGCGCTGGACCGCGAGGAATTTGTGG
>JAUQXU010000250.1 GCA_030837935.1 Candidatus Brocadia sp. | reverse complement strand
TATAAATTGAAGATGCTAACGGGGCAGACAAGCGCCAAAAATGACAAGGCCTACATCCAGTTTCCTAATCAATCCAGCCAAATTCCTCGAATCGTACCTTGAGACGGTCGGCGATTTCCTTGACGGCCTGCTTGGCTCGGCCCCCAATCTTGGCTTTACCGCTCGCCTCCCCGTACACTTTCATCCCGCCACTGACGATGAGTCCAACCGGGTTGGCGGTGGCAATTAAGGCGCCAGCCCCCAAAGCCGTCCCCGGGCCTTTGCTGCCGCCTGCATCTACGGTTCCGCTCCCGAGTTTTCTCAACCCCTGAGCCGTCACCTGGTAGCCCTCGGCCGCCACCTGCAACTTTGACGAGCCGGAGCCAAATCCGATGGTCATGCGTTTGGTGGCGCTACCCTCGCTAAATGAGAGGAGATAGCCCCGAATCAGGATGTCGTTAGTCTTAGGCATCATTTCTTTATTATACCGTTCCGCGGGCATGCCCATACCGCGAATCGCCTTTACCAACTCTGTTGCAATTTCAGCGCCTATCTGACGGCCGGTCTCGATCTCCTCTTCAGTTTGGGGTGTTTCGTGCTCAGAATGCTCACCTGCTATCGACGAATCTGCGGGTACCTCGCTGGCCGTGGCAACAAAGTCAAATACAAGAATGTTATCAGGCCGGGGAATCGTCCCATGCACGAGTTGTTGCTGGTCGGTGACCTTGGTTGAGGCACACCCGGCGAGAAATGCCAGGGTGAACAGACCTGCTACGACAACCGGCATTTTTTTCCGAAGTGCCGGGGCGTCTGCGGGTGATTTCATGGTGGAATTGAGCGGCAGGTGGTCCTGCGCGCTGTTTTTGTTTTGATTATTCATGGTTGTTTTCCTTTCGTTGTGGTTGTATTTTCCTGTCGGGATTCCTAGTGGTGGTCATCGTATACCCTTTGTATAGTCTCATATGACACACCGCTTTTTGATGATTACGGCATATAGGAGGCGAAAACCATTTTTGCTGCTTTCACGCAAGATAAGACAATCCCCACACGTTATTAAAATTCTCAAGCATATATCCCATTCAAGAGATGCTAACGGGGTATACAGGCGCCAAAAATGACAAAGCCCACATCGTCGCCAGATGCGGTTACTACAGCCCTGCCTGTCTCCTCTGAAATTGCTGCCGTCCAGCCTACACCATCCCGTATATGCTCTATACCATCATCTGCCCCTTGCAGGATTAATTTCCCATCGATATGTTCCAGACGCTTGATTATGGAATCTCGCCTGCCGGCAATCGGCGGGAAAGGACTAATTGTCATTTTCTTGCAATCAACTATAAGAAACTGTGGTATCTCCATCTCCTCTGTTGTTACTATGTAGGATTCGCCGTTTGGTGCGCATTCAAGAACGGTTTTAACAGAAAAGATTAATGGTTTGGATCCGTCATAATCGCCCGCGTAGGAAATAGGCGAAACAAGACATGCAAATAAAAAAGTCAAAACAGCCACTGTTACTTTCTTCATAGTTTTCTCCTCATATTTAGTTATTTTACGGTATATCCTTTGGCCTCAAGGCACGCGCTGTATGCGCGGTTATATTCGTTGATCTTCTGATTCACTTGAGATACCTGTTGCTGTTGTACCTGCTCTGCCTGCTTTCTCTGATGTCGGCCCTTTAAACCACCAAAGGCTGCCCCAACTGCAGCGCCCTTGCCTGCATCTCCCGCAATGGCGCCAACACCTGCACCAACCGCTGCGCCTTTCGCTGCTCCTCTTACGGTACTATCCTTACCCGCAGATGACTGTTGGGGGGCAGTGGATGCTACCATAGGGTCAAATCCCGTCTGTTGTTTTGCCCAGGAATAACACTCAAACTTGTCCTTTTCCATCTGTTCCTGGCTCTGACCTTTTGCAGGGTAGATAATCAAGTTCTGGGCCAAAACTGATTCCATAGTGCACGATGCTATCAATAGCATACCCCATGCATACAATATCCTCTTCATTTTCATTGCTTTCTCCTTTCAGTCCAATATTTTAGACAAACTATTCTATACTCATAGATTCGTTTTTTATTTTTAGCTCTCTCTCAATTTCTTTATCATGCTTAAGGAAAAATCATTTCTCTCATAATTAAGCACTCTTATAGAAATTCATTTGCCATTATCTCATAACAAATCAAATGCTTATAATTTAGATATAATGAGCAAGAAAAATGCCAATAGATTTATGTTACCATTTACTAACCCCCAACAGGGATCGTCACAATCGGAGCACCTTGTTTACTTTCTGTCTCCGTAAGCGTAAAGACAAACATCAGAGAGGAAAATAATCTCTTGGATGGCAAGTCCTTATCATCAATCCAAAACCAGCAGCCCCGATAGGGAATCGCAATAAAGGCATCCAATGGCCTTTCCTGAGAACTGTGTATCCGGATCAGTGGTGCATGAGGGGCGCCGGTAACCGGCTGATCCTTAAGTGTTGGATTCACGCGCTTCTCTGCCACATGCACATCGGGCACCTCGATATAAGAAGCCAGATCAGAAATGATCTCAAAAACCGACCGGGTGAGGATAGCGACCTCTTTGTCACTTGTGGAAAAAGAGCCATAGATCACCCTGAATTCATGTGTGTGGACGTCGAGGCCAAGGACCTCTCGGGTTGCGAGGATATCCGCTTCCATTTCCCGATTCACCTTCTCGCGGAAAAAGAGATCGAGATACGCCTCTTCTTTGTCTGTTTTTTTTATCCGCATCCCCATAAGCCCAGCGCTCTGAACTTTTCTCATTCTTTCAAGCAGAGGATAGAACTCTGGATCTGCCGGGCGTGCCCTCGCCCCCCCTCCGAAACGATTCTGTATCCCGTTAATGGAGTGTATACAGAGCCTGAAAACAAGATCGATGGGAAAACCGCTTTGAACCAGGCTGAGGAGCGAAGGGGGAGGAATGGGATTCATCAGTTTCTGGGCAAATTTATCTCCTGTCATGGGACTGTAGGTTATGGTGGGACGGTCAAAGTATCTTCCAATGCCTCCTATACCGAAGATATTCCCTCCGCCAAACCCTGCTTTTGGGCTACTCCAGGAACTATTCAAACTGATTGCGCTATCCAGTGCATACTGGCTGATAATAGAGTTTACATCAAGAAAAACAGGTGCATCGGCATAGCGAATCTTTACAATATTCAGAAGCATTTGATCCTTCCAGGAATCGGAAATGGCTGTGGTATAATCAAACCGATCCCGGGACAATGACCGTGGCCCAATGCCGACACAACCAGTAAGACCGGTGATCAACATAAGAAACAATGCACTATGAAATTGACCTGTGCGAATCATGGGCATTCCCCTTTTCCGATTGATGTGAAAATTCTTTTGTTCAAGATTTTTATGAGTCGAAGTCATAAAAAATACAATAGATATAAGTATTGAGGCTACATGATAAACTTCCGTGCGGGAAAAACAAGAAAAAAGGCAACAGGTTGGTTTTTTTGGAAAAGTAGGGGCGAAACATGTGCTGATTTGGGCACGAACGTATTTGCGCCGATTACAGCAACTGCTTCGCCCCTACTGGAATTTTTCAAAAAACTAACCTGTTGCGAAAAAAGATGATTGTATATTGAGGGTATTTACAATAATTAAAATTCCTTGAAAGCCTTAAAATTACTGGTAAAATTAACGCACTTTACATACCTAACCCGAACGAGTCAGAACGCGTAGCGCGGGTGTTGTCTCCCGCTGGCGGGGGGGTTAGGGGTGGATATCTCCCGCCAACATGCCGATCACGAAGGACCGGCGCTATAAGTTTTGCTAAAAATATAAGAATGGTGAAGAAGGTTTCTGCTCATATTCTTAATAAACAGCAAGAAAAATTTGCTGTGGAAAAAAGCCTTGCTCTTTCCATCAAGGATGGTGTCGCATTTGCAGCGACAACCGGGTTTGGGGATAACTACATCAACCCCTTTGCCATTGCTCTTGGTGCAAGTAATTTCCAGATTGGTTTATTAAGTTCCATACCGCAGTTTCTCCCTGCACTCATGCAACTGAAGGTTGCCGATATGACCGAGCGGCTTGGGAGTCGCAAGAAGATTATTGTGCGTTCGGTCTTTTTTCAGTCCCTGATGTTGCTCCCTATATCTCTCATCCCGTATCTGCCCAAATTTTTTCAGATCAGCACGCTTATTGGTTTTTGTACGCTGTACCTGCTTTTTGCCTCTCTTGCCGGCCCAGCCTGGGGTTCGCTTATGGCAGACCTTGTGACTGAAGGGAAAAGAGGTGCTTTTTTCAGTAAGCGTTCAAGGCTTATTGGCCTTGTTACCCTGGCCACTACATTTTTGGCAGGGTACATCCTGCATCTGTTCAAGGCGCATGCACTTATTGCTTTTACCGGCACATTCCTTCTCGCTATGATTTCACGATACATCTCGTGTTACTTTTTAAGCAGGATGTATGAGCCGCCCCTGGAGGTAAAGCGAGAGCACTATTTCTCATTTGGGGCATTTCTGCGCAGGCTCAATGTTGGAAATTTTGGGAAATATGTGATCTTCCAAAGCACCTTTAATTTTGCAGTATTTATTGCCTCACCTTTTTTCCCTGTATTTATGCTCCGCGATCTCGGTTTTTCATACCTTACCTATACTATCGTCGTTACAACCGTTCCCCTTGCAACTATTCTGTCGATGAGTTATTGGGGGAGGCACTCAGATATCCGTGGAAATCGTAGGGTTATGGGGATATGCAGTATCGTGATATCCATTCTGCCAGCCCTCTGGCTCGTTTCTCATCAGGTATACTTCCTGATAGGAATTCAGGTACTGGCTGGTTTTTTCTGGGGAGGATTTAATTTGTGTTCTTCCAATTTTATCTACGAATCTGCAATACCTGAGAAGCGGACCCGTTGCATCTCCTACTTTAACACCATCAACGGGCTTGCCTTTTGTCTGGGTAACCTGCTCGGCGGTTTTCTGGCGACGCATATACCCCCTGTATTGGGTTATCGCTTGCTTACCCTTTTCGCCATTTCATCATGCCTGAGGATTGTTCTATCCATTACCTTATTAAGTCGGGTAAAGGAGATCAGGAAGACAGTTAGCGCTTCTGTATAGTCCTTTAGTATCTTCTCAAAAATATTTTGACATTTTTAGCAAAAATATGAACAAGGTTAACCCTGTCAGGGTTTAAAACCCTGACAGGGTTGACTCACAAGTTTCGTGCTTCGGATTTTGTCTCTTCCGACTCGTTCGGGTTAGGA
>JAUQXU010000249.1 GCA_030837935.1 Candidatus Brocadia sp. | reverse complement strand
AAATTATATAGAAGATGGACTAGTTGTTGTTATTGACACAAACATAAGCACAAACATAAGCACAAATATTAAACTAACGCTTGATAAGTTAATTCCCAAAAATAAAAATATGTTGTAGATAATAAACAATAAAACTGACATGCCAAACGTAAGTGCATGTATAAAGTTATTAAAAATCAGCCTTCCAATAGCATATGATGCGCAGAAAAAAAATAATAAGATACTATGATTTATGACATTTTCAAAAACCATACTAAAACCAATTCAACGTTATCTTGAGTTTTGAGAAGACAAAATATTTAGCAAACATAACGAGTAAGATGCCGTAAAGCAATATAAAGATAATATCGAAAAGCCAAATCTTATCTTTCATTTTAATCTCGCAACACAAAAATTGTTCATACCAAACTGAAAATATTTATGCCTTTCTATCACTAAATTAGTTTTCCTAAATAGCAATTTTAGTTCATTTAGATCATAATATTTCTTATGATCTTTTATTTCTTCCTTGTTAACTATACCTAGCTTGTACGACAAAAACTCTAGCACAGGTTTGGATAACTTACTTGGGACTGTTAAAATCAACTTTCCACCTGGCGCCAAGACTCGTTCAATTTCTTTTATGATTTCTAAAGGTTTGTTTAGGTGTTCCAAAACTGCTAACATAGTTACTACATCAAATATTTCTTTATCAAATGGGAGCTTTTCGTATAATAAAATTTTTCTTATAGTAAGTTTTTGGCTTTTCAGGTCAGTAGCCTTAAAATCAATTCCAAAACCATGTTCTATATAAGGTTCAATGGTTCGTAATAATTTGAAATCATATCCACATCCGATATCAAGCATTTTACATTTTCCATATTGCCTTATTACCGTTCTGACCCTCCTTATCCTCATCCATCGTAGTACTGGTTCTAACAGAGGCTCTTTAATTTTATAAGATCCGTTCAACCTGATTTTCCCTATGAACAATAGTTTATCTAAAAAATTTATATTTGAATATGCAATATATAGTTCTTATCCCATCCTTCCAGGAGATTTTCTTACCTTCGTTATATGTCCTTCCTGAATATGAGATTCCAACTTCATATATTCTTATATTTAATTTTGATATTTTTGCAGTAATTTCAGGTTCAAAACCAAATCGGTCTTCTTTTAAAGATATAGACTGCAAGACTTCTTTACGAAACGCCTTATAACATGTTTCCATATCACTCAGGTTTAAGTTTGTAAACATATTCGACAATTGTGTTAAAAACCTATTACCAACATAATGCCAAAAAAATAAAACTCTGCGAGAATCACCACCAATAAAGCGTGAGCCATAAACCACATCAGCCTTTCCATCAATGATTGGTTTTAACAATTTTGGATATTCATTAGGGTCATATTCAAGATCAGCATCCTGAATAATAACAATGTCTCCTGTTCCTTGCTTTAGACCAGTTCTTAAAGCTGCACCTTTTCCCATATTTTTCTCGTGATAAATTACTTTATCAATATTTGGTTCAATGTCTCTTTCAATAATTTCTCTCGTTCCATCAGTTGAGCAATCATCAACTAAGACAATCTCCTTATTCTCAACGGGAGAATGTTGAACAGCCTTGACAATTTCAGAAATTGTATTAATCTCGTTATAACATGGAATAACAATAGATATTTTCATTTGTTTACCAATGTTTATCAATTTCATCCCAATTAAATTACCTCTGTAAAATGGAATTCTTAACCTTTCCAGCACTTTAACTTTTCAGCGTATTTATCAAAAATTTCTTTTAATCTATTCCAATAATCTTTTTCAGTTCATCTTTCGACCTTCCTTTTGCCATTTGCAATAAAGGTTTTAATATCTACAGGATTTTTAAATCTAGTAATAAAGCTGTATCTTTCACATGATCCCTTAAATCTGTTAAAAGAGAACACAAAACAGTATAATCCTGTTTGAAGGCTTCTAGAGGTGGAATATTAGCAGGCATAAAATAAGCGGGCATGACACGGGCTAATGATTTTCAAAGCTTATTATTTTGTGAAGGTCAATAAATAAACAGATTTACACTCTCTCATTCTTTTGAAATACATTCATTTTCTCTATCGGAAAATATTTCTTCGTTCGTTGCATGCGATAGAGATCACCTTCATATTCTATGCGCCAGTGCCTTGCCAGGGGAATGAAATTGCCATAATGCAAGGAAGAACCAACAATATTAAATCACTAATCAAATGTGATATCTGATAACGTGCTGGCACCTTGTAACTCCAATTTAACATACTGGATTTCATCCTCTATAAGCTTGTTCATGAGTTGGTCAAAACTCATGTCATAATTCCAACCTAATTTTCCTCTAGCCTCCGAATTATCTCCGTATATTATTTCGAGGTCTACAGGCCTATAAAGATTTTTATCTATCGTTACAAATTTCTCTAATTCCAAATCTAATTTTTCAAAAACCTTTTGAACAAAGTCTTCTAAACTATGTGCCTCTCCAGAGCAGATAATATAATCCTTAGGAGA
>JAUQXU010000248.1 GCA_030837935.1 Candidatus Brocadia sp. | reverse complement strand
AAATAATATTATTCAGGCACTACATTGAACGTTCCAAAATTTAATATCTAACCATATCAAGGAGTTACGACTTTTTGTTGCCAGATTTTTACCCATTTTTCACCTTTTTTATGACGAATTTGTTGAAGTTGGGTTAAGATTCACATCTCGGGGTCTTTTTATAGCAGTCCTGTTAGTTGTCTTAAAAATAATTTGCCATATCTTTGGCTTTTGTGATAAAATCGCAAAAATTTAAGAATTTCACCAGGTGCATCTTCTTTTAAGGGTTCTTTATAGGTGAACGGTATAAAACACTATGCTCAATAATTTGAATCTGTTTTTTATCCCCAAGTGAAAATAGTAAAGGAGGTCTGATTAATTATGAGAAAACACATGAGGGAATTCCTCTATTTTGTGTTCACACTATGTGTGACGGGTGTTATTGTAAGTCCGATATTTGCATACTCCGGAGGTCCGCCACTCGGTTTTACAGGTTCTCCCGATGATGGTTTTAGGACATGCAGAAGCGGAGAATGTCATGATACTTTTGCGCTGAATTCTGGAACTGCAACGTTTTCGATTTCTGCGCCGAGTAATTATAACTTGGGTGAAGCTGTAGACATCACCGTTTCTTTTAACAATTCCAATACCCCAAAACATGGTTTTGAACTTTCGGTGTTAGATGCGCACAATAATCACATTGGCACGGTCAGTAATGTTGACAATAAAACTCAAATCAGAGATGTGGAAAATTTTTATGTATCACACACCTCGGTAGGTGCAGATCAGGCTGGAAATGCCTCTTGGACTGTAAAATGGACACCACCCTCCTCTAAGCCAGATGATCCAGTTACATTTTATGCAGCTGGAAATGAAGCGAACGGGGATGGTAAGAAAGATGGTGATTTTATTTATACAACTAACAGGGTGATAAGCCTGGCAGCGGTTACACCCACACCCACTCCAGGTGGCGGTGGCGGCGGTGGTGGTGGTGGTGGTGGTGGTGGTGGTGGCGGCGGCGGCGGAACACCAACACCAACAGGCACATCGACGCCTTTGCCAACACCTACATCAACGTCTACGTCGACACCTTTGCCAACACCAACAGGGACATCGACACCACTACCAACACCAACAGGCACATCAACACCTTTGCCAACACCTACATCAACGGCCACAGGAACGCCTTTATCAACACCTACACCAGTTCCGACACCTGTGAATTGCGAAACTGTTTCAATGTTTGTTACTCCTAGCAGTCTGGAACTCAAAAAGGGAGAACAAGCTGAAGTCATAGTAAATTTAATAACTGCCGAAGGTTGTTCACTGAAAATAGGTGAGTTAGTTAAGGCAAAGGTTAAGAAAGGCACGGATCGTGTTTCTGTATCTCCGAAAAAAGCGACTACAAAAGCAGGGCATACATCTGCCGAAGCCGGTTTCATCATTACTGCCAAAGGGAAGAAAGGAAAGGCAAAGATTAAATTCAAGTATGAGAAGTTAAAAGTAATTTTAGATGTAACGGTTGTAAAATAACGCTTTTGGAAAACGAATCGGTAAATATTTTATACAACAATTTATATTACCGGTTATTACCCTCGTAATTCGTGATCTTGGACTTGCCTGCTTGGATGGCTGAAAATGTCACCTCTTGCGAGTCTGGTTATTGTAAGGAAGTTCAAATTTATAACCCCCTTTATCCCCTCCTTGTGAAGGAGGGGATAAAGGGGAGGTCTTCCACAAATTATTTAATAAATCCTTGCAGAACCGGATAGTCTGAAAAACTGCATAAATAAAATGAAATTCCCTATACAATGTACCGATGCAAATATAATGCATCAATCCGTATTTGTATCCGCATAGCAATGTCTCTTCACTTCTCTTTCATCACATTTTAATTCCGCCGTACTTTTCTCCTGTTTTGTTGCCCTTGTTCCAACCGCCTCTTCAAGAAGCGTTTGTTTTTTTGGTTCTTTCGTAAAAAAGTTGAAGTCTGGTAAACTAAGCCATAAAAGTAGAGTAATAATAGGGAAGTAAAGAGTTGCATCGAATTTCGACCGTATGTAATATGGTTTTGTTAGAGAACAGGATCATATTACAAGGG
>JAUQXU010000247.1 GCA_030837935.1 Candidatus Brocadia sp. | reverse complement strand
GCTCCATTCTTCCTTCAGACCATTTCTCACGAAATCGCCCTTGAATTTTGCTAGCGGTTCGCGTATATTCAACCTCGAATCTACGGTGATTTTCCCGCAGGGACTTTCACCCATTAGTTAATGCCCATGCTGGGCGTACACGAAAGAGAGAGGCGCCAGGATTTCCTTGCACATGGTCATGAGAATAAATGAAACAGTGGTAATAATGACCAGGGATACCTTTGTATTATGTGCCCCCGCCTCTTTATACATAGACATAAAACCTATATACGTTATCAACAACAAAGGAACTAACAGCGTCTCTGCAAATATAAGCTGGGACTCAGGGAACGCAGGGAAAAAAGCGATAAAAAGCGTCCCTATAATTCTTGCATGATTCGAGCAATTGAAACACCCTAAAAGCTTCCATACAAGCGCAATGGTCAAGAAGCGAAAGGAAAGTGATACAATATGCCACATACCCGGATGTCCTTTAAATACCAGGGAAGACACCCATTCAAATGATTCCGGAACCGGACGATGCAGCCATACGTTGGTATCGAAGGGATTAAAATAACTTAACAATCTTTGAGGCCAGCTCTCAAAGTAACTTATATGATAAGGCCTGAAGTCGTTGACCAGAAAATACTCACACTGCTGTAAAAGCATCATCGCCGGAATATAAGCGGCAAAGATACAGAGAAGAGTAATCATTCCGGATTTTGACCGTAAAAGCATACTATGTTTTTTTCACCTCGTTGAGAATTTCCCGGGCTTTTAGCCTGCTCGTATTGATAGAGTTGGCTAAAATAGCCTCTACTGTGGGAGTGGGAGTAGCCACCATAAATATCTGGTAAGAAAAAAGACCCTTTGAGACATGTATCAAAAAATCATTGATCGAGAGTAATATTTTTGAAAACAAATTCAGTCCTACTGCCTTTGGAAAAGGCGCAGGAATGCCCCGTATTTTCTCAATTTTGTAACCGCATTGCACAAAAAGTTTTTGCAGTGTCCTGAACGTGTATAACCTGGAATGGGTAATGTCTAAAATACCCTTCTGTCCGTAATTGAAACGACCCATCAGCAACTGTAATCTCACAACAAAAAAAGCCACATTACCCGTTGTCACTATCAATTTAGGATGTTTAGTACTGACACACCTTCGTAAACTATCTAAAAATGCCTCTGGTTTTTTAAAATGCTCAATAACATCCAAGAGGAGAACAACATCGTAAGAGCTTAAATCCTGTGCAAAAATATCTCTTGCCTCGTCCCACAGGTAAAATTTTTCAAAAACCTCTTTGTCTTTCGGTTCATACATATCTATTCCTGTTAACACACAACCTTTCTTACGTAACTCCCTTGCAAAGTTACCGGGACCACAGCCTATATCTAAGACTCGGCTTCCCTGTTTGATTTCATGTACCGCGAGTGTATGAGATGACTTGTACCCCAGTTTTAAATCATAGAATAGATTGGCATTCTTATGAAGGTCAAATTTTCTGTCATATAAGAGATTAACTGCGTGAAATCGACTTAACAGCGTTGTCATAATAACATTTTTGGCGTATTTGATCCCATCCACCCGGCATATTTCATCTCCATAATAGGTAGGAATAGGTACTTCTTTCATGGTAAAATTACCCGCGAGTAGCTGTATTATTATTTCTGTATCAAAATGAAAATTATTTGAATTGTATTGAAATGGAATTTGTGAAAGAGCCGCAACACTATACACCCTGAAGCCCGAATGAAACTCGGAAAAATTCGTTTTCAGTAAGAAATTTTGAATCTTTGTTAAAATTTTGTTGCCTATAAATTTATAGAGGGGCATACCTCCTTTCCGTGCAGCGCCTTTTGTTAACATCCGGGAACCAAAAACTGCATCTGCAGAATTATCCAGCAAAGGTTCAATTAAGGCAGGTATACATTCAGGGGCGTATTGTCCATCACCATGAAGTAAAACAACAATATCAAATTTGTTTTTTATTGCATACGAATAGCCAAGTTTCTGATTTCCCCCATACCCTTGATTTTCTTCGTTATATAAGATTGTAACAGGATATTTATTTTTGTTTTCTGAGTATTTGACGCCAACCTCAAAAGTTTTATCTTTCGAGGAATCATCAATGACTAAAATTTCTGTATCATAATGAAAAATTCCTTCTGGGATTCTATGTAAAACCTTTTCGAGCGTTGCCTGTGCCTCGTAAGCGACAACAAAAATAAGTATTCTCGGTTTTTCTTTCATAAAAAATCAAGCTAGTCCGTTTAAGTCCCCCTTAATAAAGGGGGATTCAGGGGGTTGTGTTTTTTCTGGGCTATTTTACAACCCCCTTGCCCCCCTTTGCTAAGGGGGATTTTCTATGACATATGTCATATAACCCGCTTAAATAAAATGAAAATTCCTATACAATTAAATTACGTTCCGTTGTCAGAGTATATTAACATGGCAGGACAAGCGTCTCGCTTGTCTGTGTCCGCTTGCTACGTTTAATTTAGTCAACCGAGACGGTTGACCTACCATTATTTATAATTCGTTTTTCACACGTATCTGTTTAAAATATCTTGAGAAAAATATTGACTCTGCTTGAAGAATAAATATTCGACGTGACTTATCATTCATAACATTTGCTAAAAATGCGCCACACACATATGAGGTCACCGTGGAAATTGCAGCGCCGATACCAGCATAAAGAGGTATAAGAATAAGATTAAGGATAATATTTACCATTGCCGTAATTAACGTTCTCTGTAACGATAAGTTCATAAGACCCTCTGTTATACTCCATGGACCCTGGGCAATCCCCAAAAAGTAAAAGAGTGTTGCCCAAATATGTATTGCTAAAATAGGACTTGCGGCTGCATAGCTTTCACCAAAAAGCAGCAAAACCAGCGGTCTTGATAAAAGCGTTGTAGGAATGGCAATCGTAAACGCTAATCCTGCTATAAGATTAAAAAGCTTCTGCAATCGATGGTAATAGAGACCTTCACTCATTTTCTTTGCTTCAATGATTGAAGGGGAGACTGAAGATACAATTACAGCAGGAATAAAATACCAGACCTCAGAAATGCGCGTTGCTGCCGAATAAATCCCTGCAGATTCACTCCCGACCATTTCTCTCAGCATAACCTGATCGATTTTCATAAAAAGCCCTACTGCCAGACCCGAGAGTATCAACGGCCAGCTATCTGCAAGTAACTCTTTCGCATACCGAAGACTAATTTGCCATTTTTTGAGATAGTATCCATGTAACCGATAGGTAACAACAAGACCAATCGTACCCAAAACGATCTCAGCCAGCCCTGCACAGGCAAAGGAAATGAGCGACGACCGGGTCATAATGAGTATGATCTTGACAAAGGTAATGATTAAAAATGCCGCATTCCTGACATAGACCGTATATTTTGATTTTACCTGAGATTGAAACCAGAAATCTATCGTATCAAAGGCCTGAAAAATTGCTCCGATTGCAGTAATTCCCACGAGCCAGCAGGTTACACGGTCACCTGAGCGTAATAACAAAATCGCCCCAACGGATACGAGCAAGGTTATAATTCCTCCAGCGAATTTCAGAAAAAAGGCTGTACCCAGGATCTCATCTTTGGAAGCCGGATCACGAACTATGTTGCGCACAACGATACCATCTAACCCCAAATTGGATAAAGCAGAAAACATAGCAACAAACACCATGGCATAGTTGTAGATGCCAAACTGCTCAGGACCCATATATCGGGCAATCCATACGCCAACAAACAGCCCAACACCCATACGGAGGATACGGTCCGCAAAGAGCCAGCCTGTATTTGCCAGGATATTTTGCAGGTTATTACGCCCTTCTAACCGAACG
The DNA here is from genome assembly GCA_030837935.1 of Candidatus Brocadia sp. Taxonomy (GTDB): domain Bacteria; phylum Planctomycetota; class Brocadiia; order Brocadiales; family Brocadiaceae; genus Brocadia. Next base: position 3,014 of record JAUQXU010000247.1, on the reverse strand, counting down.
CGGATAAACAACGGCAGGAATTTAGTTAATATAGCGTGCATTGTTAAAATTTTTTAGTTTTCATGGGAGTCGTCAATATATTCTCACGGTGCAAACATTATCTGAGAATATACCCGTATAGCGTTTTAAAATGTATACACAAACAATTGTCATTGCGAGGAGTGGAGCGACGAAGCAATCTCTTGTTCGCAAAAGACCTGAGATTGCTTCGCTGTCGCTCGCAATGACGACAAAATATGTAAACCTTTTCATGAAACGCACTACGAGTACCACGAAAAAATGAGAGACGACAAATTTCACCCTGTTTTTTCCGTAGTTTTAGTGTTTTAATCAGCGAAAGGAATGAATCAACGTACCTTTTTCTTAGAAGCGAACAGATTTGTTTTTCATGACAGGGTCGTCTGTGAGCGGCAAACCAGCAAATGGCATTTCGATCCATCTTGTTTATAAATTCCTCCCGCAAACTTTGTTGTTTGCGGGAGGATTGGGGTCTCTCTATTGGGAGATACGAGAGATCGTTGTTTTAAATAATAAACGTTTACTTTTCCAAACGTTTACTATTTAAAACGTTTCTAAGGGAAAAGTCAATACAAAAATGAAAATTCCCCTACAATCAAATTCTATCCTGGCTCCTGACCTCTATCATGCATCCCCGAAAACGTATCTACGCCCGACGCCGCCCGGAACGGTATTTAGGATTATCTTCGGATCTCACCTTTACCTTTACAGGCCCATGCATGGCACTCACCCCATCATAGTCCAGGCTTTCCAGTTTATAGTAATAGAAATTACCATGGCCTGGCTGATCCTCAAAACTATAGTTACCTCCCGATGCAGCATCACCCTTTGCATCGATGAGTGCACCGTTGACCTGGGTATACGTACCATTCCTGCGTCTGGCCCGGTAGAGGTTGAATCCGGCACTGTCGCTCTCCTTTGACGTCTCCCATTTCAGAATGACACGATTGTCATTCGCCTTCGCTTCGGCCGTGAAGGAACGCAGGGCAACCGTTGTTGGGTGGATAGGCGTGGTCGTTCCTGGTGGAGTAACGGTGATATAAGTATCACCGTCGTTAATACCCATGAAACCATGAGACGCCGTGGCGAATAATGCACTCACGTTGTTATACAAGCCCTGCACTTCCTGAGCGCTCAAGGCCTTGTTGTACACGCGGACATCGTCAATGATACCGGCAAAGTCATAGCTACCGCTACCATTGCCATGTCTCCCAATAAAGGTATTAGACCCTAGCCCTGTATACGAAATAGACTGTGTGTATGCCGTGGATCCCTTTTCGACGCCGTCCACGTATACCTTCTGCATATTATTGGTATCGTCCATGACATATACAACGTGATGCCACCCCGTTCCTGCATACGATACCCCTGTCGCAGTACCACGCCACGTGGTGCCGTCATAATAAAATCCCTTGACGCCATTGCTACTATCTAATCGGACCGCCACATAATCACCCAGGGAAATAACCTCTGCACCGAAGGTATCTTTGGCACTCAACTGTACCCAGGCAGAGATGGTGATATTTTGGAGCTGTCCAAGAAGTCCTGATACTTGAACATAATCATTTCCATCGAAGCTCAATGCACTTTCACCCTTACCCGCTGTCCATGTGGCCCCGTTGATGGCGCCATTGTTGCCATCAACCCAATCATTGGCAATCGTCCCTATTCCCTCATTAAGTTTCCAGTGGCTCACCAAACCAGATGTTTTTTTGTAGAGTGCAAGCACTTCCTGGACGTTTAATTCACTCTGGAAGACACGGACGTCGTCGACAAGGCCTTTGAAATACGAACCAGGATAATCTCCGTCTCTCCCTATCGCAATTGCGCCTGCCCCATAAAAGATGGTTCCTGCATTCGCAGAGGCTACCTGGGAGCCATCAATGTATAACTTCACCACAGAACCATCATAAACACCCACAGCGTGGTGCCATGCATTGTCATTATAAGCATTTGGAGAAGTTGCCTTGAATTTCGTAGCAGCTGCATTATAAATCCAGAAAGAGATATTCCCTGAGGGTAACACTTCGAGGCCGTAACCGTACTTTCGTTTGCGCATAATCATCCCGCCTGCAGCTGTTGTTTTAAACCAGACAGAAAGAGATACCGTACCAGGCTGAAGATTTGAAGGATTGCCCAGATCAACATAATCATCAACCCCATCAAGACTCAGCGCACCCCCACTTATGCCCGTTGCCCGCGCAGCACCGTTGATGGTGCCATTATTACCGTCAGCATAATCTATGGCTGTCGTTCCGCTCCCCTCGTCAAGTTTCCAGCGGCTTACCAGGCCAGACGATGATTGGCTATAGAGATCAAGCACTTCCTGGGCGTTTAATGCCTTATTGTACACGCAAACATCGTCTACGATACCGTTGAAGTCATAGTTGCCGCCGCCATTGCCATGCCTCCCAATGAAGGTATTAGACCCCAGCCCTGCATACGAGATAGGTTGTGTATACGCCGTGGAGCCCTTTTCCACGCCGTCAACGTATACTTTTTGGATATTATTGGCATCGTCCACAACATACACAAGGTGATGCCACCCCGTTCCTGCATACGATAGTCCTGTGGCGGTGGCACGCCACGTAGTACCGTCATAATAAAATCCCTTGGCGCCATTGCTGCCATCCAATCGGATTGCCACATGATCACCCAGGGAAACGACCTCCGCACCTGACGTATCTTTGGCGCTCAATTGTGCCCAGGCAGAGATGGTGATATTCTGGGGCTGTCCAATGAGTCCGGGTATCTGGACGTTATCATCAATCCCATCAAGACTTAATGCCCCTCCGCTCTTGCCCATTGTCCATGTAGCACCATTGATGGCGCCATGATTCCCAGTGCCCGATGAATCATGGGCGCTCGTCCCCATTCCTTCATCGAACATATAGTGGGCTTCCAGACCGCTAGTCAGAGGCGTCGGGATTGGCGTCAATGTCGGTGTAACAATGGGGGTGGGCGAAGGTGTGGGAGTGGGCGTGCTTGTTGGGGTG
>JAUQXU010000024.1 GCA_030837935.1 Candidatus Brocadia sp. | reverse complement strand
TGAAGCGACTTCCAATTCTGCATCTGCAAACATGATTATCCCTGTTGTTATTGCGCTTGCAAAGGCAGCACATGTCAACCCTGTTCCGCCCGCTCTCGGTGCATGTCTTGGTGCAAGTTATGGGTTTATGCTGCCTGTATCCACTCCACCGAATGCCATTGTGTATGGCACCGGTTTGGTTCCCATCCCCAGGATGATCCGGGCGGGTATATTCTTCGATATGTGCGGCTTCGTTATAATCTGGTTAGGATTGCGCCTCCTCTGTCCTCTGATGGGGTGGATATAACATCCATAACGCAGCACAGCCGCAACCAAATTAACCACCCCTCTTTCCCCTCCTTCACAAGGAGGGAACTTCGTCGTGAGCTCAGTCGAACGATGAAGGGGAGGTAAAAATCTTGCTGAAAAAAGAAGTTTTTACAAGGTAATACTATAACACCTCTTAAATTGCAGCGTTTAAACCAGTAAGAAATGACGTAATGAGTGCAGGTCAAACATTGGAAGATCAAACGTTTCTTACGCATGAGATTGTTCTTGCATCGTATCCCTCTTCTATGATTGAATAGATTATCAATAGTGTAACAATTTAGTATTTTGAAAAATCTCAATAGAAATCCGTGTTTGCTGGATGTATCAGGGCGAATATACAGGTAGAGGCAGATTCAAAGCATGTCTCTACAATTTCCAAATCCTGAAAGGATGTCATGATTATAGCCAATTGATGCATTTTTGCTCGTTAACCCCGTAGGGGTGACATTGATTTTTTATGCCGGTGTAATTGTAATTTTATTTCACCCCTTCAGGGTTGTGTAGTTTATCTGCCCAGGGTTCTATAATCATTTCAGCCCTTCGGGCTTTTTTACCGCATACCGGATTTATTTTTATTGCGTGTGAATACCTGCATGTACGCACTTATAGAGACAGGCGTTTTTCAAAAAGCTAAAGTGTTACTTAATAGTTAGTTTTCAAAATACTTATTGAACAAAAGGTCAGATATATGGAAGCAGGGCAGCGTCGCGGAAGGGTACTGATTGGCAAGGTAGGGTTAGATGGGCATGACCGGGGCGCCAAATTCATTGCACGGAGTCTGCGTGACGACGGTTTTGAGGTTATTTACACGGGCATCCGCCATACACCTGAGGAAATCGCATCTGTCGCAGTTCAGGAGGACGTGGATGCTATCGGCATATCCCTTCTTTCCGGTGCCCACAATGAACTTATTCCTGCAATGATACATGCACTGTGTCAGGCTGACGCAGGGGACATCCCTGTAATAGTTGGTGGTGCTATTCCGCAAGAAGATATTTCTTATTTAAAAGATAAGGGTGTTTGCGAAGTACTTACCACCGGCACACCGACACAAACCATTCTGGATGTATTCAGAATGGTCGCAAACGAGTATCGCCAGAAGAAGCATACGTATGAATGAGATTGATGGAATTTTAAAAGGTATCCGTGAAGGAAATCCACGCACAATTGGGCGTGCTATCTCCGCTATAGAAGAAGGCAATCATAGGGCTGCGGCAATTTTACAAGGGATAAATGAAGGGTGTGTTCTAGCTGCAACGATTCTGGGAATAACAGGTCCTCCGGGAGCCGGGAAATCGACCCTTATCAATCAATTAATTTCTCATTACCGGATACATGGCAAACGCGTGGGAATTGTAGCCATTGATCCCTCTTCCCCTGTATCAGGTGGAGCTATCCTGGGAGATCGTATTCGGATGATGAGGCATGCCACAGACCCGGGCGTCATAATACGTTCCATGTCGACGCGGGGGAGAGTGGGGGGGTTGTGCGCCGCTGCGGGATCAGCCGCTAAAATAATGGCCTGCTCCGGCTGCAATCCTGTTATTATCGAAACGGTGGGTGTAGGGCATCTGGAAATTGATATCGTTGGCCTTGCTGACATTGTCGTTTTTGTTCTGGCTCCGGGATTTGGAGATGATGTTCAAGCCATGAAGGCTGGATTGATCGAGATGGCTGATGTCCTGGTCGTTAACAAGGCGGATCATGCCGGTGCCGATGCACTCATCGTAGATCTGAAATATGCGACACAGGGGCGGGATTGTCAGGTTTGTAGCACGAGTGCTACGGAAAGCAGAGGAATTGAAGATCTGGCAAATATCATTGGAAATATTGCGCAGAGAAAACGACAAACCGGGCAATTTATTCAAAAACGGGAAAAGATGCTGGAGTCGGAAATCCTGCATAGGGCTGTCGAATTAATGCGTACGAAGTTAAAAGATCGCCTTATGGCACAGGAAGAACAGATAATTGGAGATCCTCAGGACATTGTTCGTAAATTGCTAGAAGAAGTTTGTGTTACGCAACTAGAGTCAAAAAAGAGGTAGTAAATTCATTTTAGTTTCGATTATATCGGCCTTATGTGAAATTCTTATGAATGAACATCCATCATTTGCTGCGTGGGAAGAAAATGTACTGAAAAAGGTCTTGGAACGTACACCGGAGCGGGCAAAGGAATTCGTAACTGATTCGGGCCTTCCCATAGAACGTCTTGCCCTGCCTGAGACCGTTGACGAAAAGTACCTCACAAAACTCGGTTTTCCCGGCCAATACCCATTCACCCGAGGAGTTCATCCTACCATGTACCGGGGGCGTCTCTGGACAATGAGGCAATACGCAGGATTTTCTAGTGCAGAAGATTCCAATAAAAGATATCGCTATTTACTTGAACAGGGAACAACCGGTCTTTCGGTAGCTTTCGATTTACCAACGCAGATTGGATATGATTCCGATCATCCCTTGAGTTGTGGTGAGGTTGGCAGAGTGGGAGTAGCTATTGATACTTTGGCAGATTTGGAAGCCCTATTCACGGGAATTCCCGTTGATAAAGTTTCCACTTCTATGACGATTAATGCGCCCGCTGCTGTGTTACTAGCCATGTACGTGGTAGTAGGAGAAAAACAAGGAGTTAAACCTGCCCAACTGATGGGGACAATTCAGAACGATATACTCAAAGAGTATATTGCCCGCGGAACGTACATCTTTCCGCCAAGACCCAGTTTAAGGTTGACAACAGATATCTTTGCATGGTGCAGTAAAGAAACCCCGCAGTTTAACACTATTTCAATTTCGGGCTATCACATACGGGAGGCAGGTTCCACAGCAATTCAGGAAATTGCCTACACCCTTGCCAATGGATGCACATACGTGCAGGCAGCAATTGACGCAGGATTGGATGTCGATGTTTTTGCGCCTCGCCTGGCTTTCTTTTTCAACGCATCTCCGGATCTTTTTGAGGAAGTAGCAAAGTTTCGGGCAGCCAGGCGCCTCTGGGCCAGATTCATGAAGGAACGTTTTCACGCACAAAAGCCAGCCAGTCAAACGTTACGGTTCCATACCCAGACAGCGGGATACAGCCTGACAGCACAACAGATTGACAACAATATCGTTCGTGTAACACTGCAGGCCCTTGCGGCAGTACTTGGTGGAACGCAGTCCTTGCATACAAACTCCCGTGATGAGGCGTTTGGACTTCCTACGGAAAATTCGGTCCGTACTTCTTTACGTACACAGCAAATAATTGCCTGCGAGTCGGGCGTATGTAACACCGTTGATCCCCTTGCCGGGTCATATTTCATCGAGGATTTAACCGACCGGATTGAACGTGAGGCCCTTACGCTGATTGAAGAAATTGATAGAATGGGAGGAATGATTGCGGCTATTGAGTCAGGAGTCGTTCAACGCCAGATCGAACTATCCGCTTTCAGATACCAGCAACAAATTGACAGGGGTGAACGAACGATTGTTGGGGTTAATTGTTTTCAGGAACCCGAAAAAGTATTTCCTCAAACATTTCGGGTTGGTAAAGCGGTAGAAGAAAATCAGATAAAAAGGTTACATGAGATACGAAAAAAAAGAGATAACGGGAAGGTAAAAAAGAACTTGGCAGATCTGGAAGAAGCAGCACGGGGAAAGGAAAATGTAATGCCCTTCATCGTGGAAGCGGTACGCTGCTATACGTCTATCGGTGAAATCTGCGACGCCCTGCGCGGGGTATTTGGCATATACGAAGAAAGAAAAGGTTTCTGATCATGATTCAAAAAATCGATCACCTGGGAATAGTTGTTCGTTCGATTGATGATGCAATCGATTATTACGAAAAGGTTTTGGGTTTGCCATGTAAAGGGCGAGAGGAAGTTCCTGTACAGAAAGTACGCACGGCGTTCTTTCTCGCAGGCGAAGTTCGTCTTGAACTTATTGAACCTACCTCAGCCGATAGCCCTGTAGCAAGGTATCTTGAGAAACATGGTGAGGGACTGCACCATGTGGGCTTTGCTACAGATGACATAGTCCGTCAGCTGCAGCAAGCAAAACAGGCAGGTTGTAATCTGATCAATGAGACACCTGTTGAAGGTGCGGGAGGGAAGCTGGTTGCTTTTCTTCACCCGAAATCAACCCATGGTGTTCTTACGGAATTCTGTTCGGCAGATGCGAAAAAATCGTAGCGCAGCATAGGTGCAGCCAAATTGACCACCCCTCAATCCCATACGTGTTAAGTTAGCGATAGTGGGGTGGCATGGACAAACTCTGTTTGTCCGTGCCTGCTTGTAACTCACAAGGGTACGAATGCTGCCGGCGATGTGGCAAGCCACTGTCCCCCGCTGGCGGGGGGATCAAGGGGGTGGAATGGCATAGGTGAGAATCCTGGCAGGTTTGAAACCTGAATTCAGAATTTGTTTTGACAATAGCGTTGTGTGCAATGGGTGGCTAACCAACCATATAAAACGTAGGGTTCGAGTTGCAAATTCGTATCCGTGTCGAAGGGGGGGTTGAAGTGATGAAGGCATCCGTCCACCCCCTACACCACCGCCAGCGGGGGACAAGGCAAAATTAAACCGAACAAGAGGTTCATGGTAATTATAGTTCCTTTAACTTAACACGTATGCCCTCAATCCCTGCCTTCGCAATGAGGGGATAAAGGGGTGGTAAAAAAACTTAAAAAGAAGGTAACATTTTAGCCGTTTGAAAAATTGCCTTTAAATAAACCATTAATCTTGTTCCCAAACTCCTGTTTGGGAACACAATTGCAGAGAAACTGAGTTTCTCGTCCATTACGCTCCCAAACAGGAGTTTGGGAGCGAGCAGTTGAAAGGGATTTTCAAAAAGCTAAATTGTTACAAAATAAATAATTTTGAAGTTTATATTATGACCATGTTACAAAAACTCCTTGATGATTTAAAAATACGTTGTAAATCGATCATTACGGGTGGAGGCGAAAAAATCAATGAGCGCCATGCTTCAGATTTAATGACAGCACGTGAACGTCTAATAAATCTCTTTGACGCCGATACCTTCCAGGAAACAGGGATGCATGCCCATCACGCTTGCCATGACTTTGGCATGGAAAAGAAGACACTGCCCGGTGATGGTGTAGTAACAGGAACCGGATATATGAATGGCAGACCTGTCGCAGCTTTTAGTCAGGATTTCATGGTTGGCGGGGGTGCATTAGGAAAAATTCATGCCAGGAAGATATGCGATCTCATGGACTATGCAATAAAAACCGGAATGCCATTAATCGGCTTTAATGATTCCGGAGGTGCAAGAATTCAGGAAGGTGTTGATTCATTATCAGGGTATGGACAGGTTTTCTATAGAAATGTCTTGCTCTCCGGGGTAGTCCCTCAGATCGCTATCGTTGCAGGTCCTTGTGCCGGAGGAGCGGCTTATTCTCCCGCATTAATGGATTTTATCATTATGACGAAGAAGAATGCCAGTATGTTTATTTGTGGACCCGACGTAATCAAAGCAACAACGGGACAGAGTACAACTATGGAAGAAATTGGCGGAGCTCCAATGCATGCAACAGTCAGTGGAAATGTTCATTTTGTCGCAGAAAACGATACCCATGCCATTGAACTTGTCCGACAATTGCTCTCCTATCTGCCGTCGAATAATATATTCGACCCACCGCACCGTCCCACAGAAAATATTTCTCTGAGTGAAGACACGGGTATGCATGAGATCATACCGGATGATAACAAGGAACCACTCGACGTGCTGGAAGTAATTAAGCGGCTGGTCGATAATGGCGATCTCCTTGAAGTACAAAAGGACTGGGCTAAAAATATTGCTATTGGTTTTGCAAGAATTGATGGAATTGTAGTAGGGATCGTCGCCAACCAGCCCATAGTGAAAGCTGGAACAATTGATATTGATGCCTCAGATAAGGCAAGTCGTTTTATTCGTTTCTGTAACGTATTCAACATCCCACTGATAACTCTTGTAGACGTTCCCGGATTTCTCCCGGGAGTTTTTCAGGAGCAGGGTGGGATTATCCGGCATGGAGCAAAGATGTTGTTTGCCTATGCTGCTGCCACCGTTCCAAAAATTACGGTAATTCTCAGAAAGGCATATGGAGGGGCTTACCTGGCTATGTGCAGTCGCGATATGGGAGCAGACTATGTCTTTGCATGGCCAACTGCAGAGATTGCTGTAATGGGGGCAGAAGGCGCGGTGAAGATCATTTATCGCCATGAGATTGAATCCGCTGCGGATCCAAAGGCTAAGGAAGCTGAGCTTGCTGCAGCTTACCGGGAAAGGTTTGCCTCACCCTATCAGGCAGCTGCTCATGCATATATTACCGATGTTATTGAACCTTCACGTACGCGCTCTGTGATTTCACTGGCTTTACGCAAGACACTTTCAAAACGTGAGACTCGTCCGCCGAAAAAGCATGGGAATATCCCTTTATGACAATTTTTGATATAGTAATAACATTAGCCAGTATAGCAGAACACCCATCTTTTCTGGAAAATATCCGCTTTCAGGGAGTAGGACTGGTTCTTGTGTTGCTGGCCTTAGGATTTATTGCTTTCATAGTAAGTTTAACAGGCAGACTTTTTAAAAAAATAGAGAAACGGAAATCATCGCCGGTTATCAGCGCAGTCCCTGAACAATTGCTTGCTCTAACCCAGGCGGAAGACCCTCATGTGCTTATAGCTGTCATTACTGCATCGGTGTATTCAATAATAAACGAATCTCATCGAATTGTCTCTATTAAACCCGTAGTTAATGGTAAAGTTCTTGAAGAACTCTATTTACAGGCATGGTCAGTTGAAGGAAGGCGACAACATCTTGCATCACACAAAGTTCGGTAATCACCATTAAGAAATTGAATTTTACGGTAATATAAGATACGGTAAAATTCAAGGTAAATAATTCTGAAAACTATGAAGAAACTAAGAGTAACCGTAGCAGGCAAAGTATATGAAGTAACGGTTGAGGTTCTTGAGGATAACGGGGACGGCGCCCCACCTCCATTAAAACAGGTCGCACCTTCTCCCATTCAGGAGCCGGCGATGCCAGTTGCCGTCTCTCCTGTACATGCGGAATCAAAGGATGTTGCCAGTCCGCTGGCGGGACAGGTTGTCGCTATTTCTGTGCAAGCGGGACAACTAGTGAAAGAAAGGGCCCCCTTAATGGTGCTTGAAGCCATGAAAATGAATAACTACATTTATGCCCCCCGTGATGGCCGTATTTCTGCCATTCATGTAAAAGTTGGAGATACTGTAGAGGAAGGTCAACCGCTCGCAACTATCGTGTAAATTTAAGAAAGACATTGTTGCAACAGGAATCCATTTTTTTATTATGATTCATGACCTGATCAATTTTTTACACCAGACGGCTTTTCACCTTGTAACCTGGAAAATGATAGTGATGTGGGCCATAGTGCTTGCGCTGCTTTACCTCGCTGTTTTTAAAGGTTTTGAGCCTCTGCTTCTCGTACCCATTGCCTTCGGGGCGCTTATAGCAAACTTACCGACGAGAGGTATTGTTAACCTCCCGACAAGTGCTGAAGCGGGAGGTCTTTACTATTACATTTCCAGGGGAATTACCTGGGAAATTTTTCCGCCGCTAATCTTTTTGGGTGTAGGGGCGCTAACCGATTTTGGCCCATTGATTGCAAATCCCCGCACATTGATTTTAGGTGCCGCAGCGCAGTTGGGAATATTTATAACGTTTCTCGGCGCGTCCCTCCTTGGGTTTACCTCCAAACAGGCCGCATCAATTGGAATCATTGGCGGGGCAGATGGCCCTACAGCGATATTTATGTGTAATAAACTTGCTCCCGAACTTATGGCCCCGATTGCAGTAGCTGCTTATAGCTATATGTCCTTAGTTCCATTAATCCAACCACCAATTATGAGGTTATTGACAACAAGGCATGAACGAAAAATCCGGATGAAATCACTGCGCAAGGTACCAAAACTGGAGAAACTGCTTTTTTCATTAATGGTCACCGTTTTTTGTATCCTGCTTGTTCCGAGCGCGTCTCCTTTAGTTTTCATGCTGATGCTGGGAAATTTTCTCCGGGAGTGTGGTGTAACAGGACGATTATCAGGCGCTGCTCAAAATGAAATTATTAATGTTGTTACCATCTTTCTGGGTACCAGCGTCGGCATAACCATGACAGGCGAACGATTTCTCAACACGGAAACGCTCAAAATTGTTTTTCTGGGTGCGTTTGCCTTTGCAGCTTCAACAGCGGGTGGCGTTCTCATGGGGAAGTTGATGAATTGCCTGAGTCCCCGTGATCCCGTTAATCCACTTATTGGCGCTGCGGGAGTTTCAGCTATGCCCATGTCGGCACGTGTGGTACATCTGGAAGGCCAGAGAGAAGACCCGGCTAATTATCTCATTATGCATGCGATGGGACCGAATATCGCTGGCGGCATTGGTGCGGTTATTGTGGCTGGCTACTTTATTTCGTGTCTGAGTAAGTAAGCGTTATGTCGAAATGGTGTGTTCATGTATACGATACGGTGGGTTCTACAAATGATATAGCCCGTAATTTACCACCCTGGAATGCTGTACGCGCTAATCATCAAATCTCAGGACGAGGGAGGCACGGAAGGTCCTGGATTTCTCAGTATGGAGGTTTGTGGCTTTCTTTGGTTTTGCCTGTCGGTAGGGAAAGGGACGTGTGGGGGACTTTACCTTTGGCCATGGGATGGGCAATAGTAAAAGTTATCAAAGATCTGGGAGCTCATGAAGTGCGTCTCCGCTGGCCTAACGATATTTTGGTCAGGAACGTGAAACTGGCAGGTTTGTTAGTTGAACAATTTTACGAAGATGCAGCCGTTATAGGTATAGGAATAAATGTTTTGAACAGACCAGAACAGATACATCAGGAATTGCCTTGTAAGGCAACACGCCTGTCTGATATTGTAAATCAAGTACCGGCTCTTCATGAATTAACAGGTTTAATATTAAAAACAACGGAAGACGTTCATCGTCAAATGGAGAAAAACGGATTCACTGCCATATTGGAAGAAATTAATGCTGCTTGTGGATGGGGAAGCCCGCGCCAGGCGGAATTGGAACTTGACGAAGGAATCCGTCGTGAATTCTTTATAGGGGTTAATAAATATGGAGAGCTGATTACAAAAAACGATTCGGGCCATGTTTGTTATTACCCGCCTTTTCGGGTAAAATTGTTTCGTGAGATTTGAGTATCTTTAAATGGTGTTTTTTTTAATAAGAAGAAAGGAGAAAAGAATATATGTCGACATTAGATAATTTGAAGGATGCCTTTGCGGGTGAATCGCAGGCCAATAGAAAATACCTCGCCTTCGCCAAAAAGGCAGATGAAGAGGGTTTTAAGCAGGTTGCGAAGCTCTTTCGTGCTGCTGCCGAGGCAGAAACGGTACATGCCCACAACCATTTAAGGGTAATGGGAGGTATTAAGAGTACAAAAGAAAATATCCAGGAGGCCATTGGGGGGGAAACACACGAGTTTACCAGGATGTACCCGCAAATGATTGATGAAGCCAAAAAGGAAGGAAACAAACAGGCCCTGCAGAGTTTTGAAATTGCCAGCAAGGTAGAAAAAATCCACGCCGACCTTTATCAAAAGGCATTACAAAATCTGGGCAAGAATGAGGCCGTGGATTACTATGTTTGCCAGGTCTGTGGAAATACGGTTGAGAAGGCCGCACCGGATAAATGTCCCATCTGCGGTGCAGAGAAGTCCATGTTTGCCAGGATCAGCTAGCGCGGCATTGTCACTGACAGATAAACAAAAAATCGTAAGCAATTAGCAATCAGCCATCAGCGGGCGGGCAGACGTTAAATGCCGGCCACTGATGGCTGAACGCCTTTCAAAAATCGAATGATTGAGATATACAAAAAACTACCCAGGACAAATTGCGGTAAATGTGGTGTGCCCACCTGTATGGCCTTTGCGCTTAAAGTAAAAAACGCACAACTCAGGCTATGGGATTGCCCTTATATTGTCAGGGAAGATGTGGAACCGGTTTCGCAGAAACCTCCGGTAACCATGGATGATAACTATGAGCGAGTAAGTAACGAATTAGAAGTTGAGGCGGGACAGGTAAACTTTAAAGAGGCAGCCCTTGCCATTGGCGGCCATTTTGAAGTTGGAAAGAGCGGGGAAATAATAAAAGTTATGATGATGAACAAGCCTTACGAGATGCGCAGGGAAGGTTTATTTGAAAACGATGTCTCGTGTCACGATTCATGGTCGAAAATCATAATGTATGATTATATACGGAGAATGGGGTGCAAACCCTTAACGGGAGACTGGGTTACCCTGGGATATTTTCCTAACACCGCCTCGCATGTAAAGGCATTTCAGCGCAGCGCAGAAGAGAAGGTCGCGACAATCTTCAATAAGAATCTCCGGGGCTTGAAGGCGCGCTGTAAAGAACTGGGTGGAGTGGAAAGTCAGGGCAAAATGAAGGCCGATTATATCTGCCGTATTGACCTCTTACCACGGATACCCTTATATGTATGCTTTTGGGAGGCTGACGAAGAGTTTCCGGCAAGTTGTAAGCTCTTTCTGGACAGCAGTGCAGAGACTTACATCGACATAGAATATCTTGCCTATCTTGTGGAAAGATTTGTGGAAAAGTTTGTTAAGTAATAGGTATTTAGCCACGAATTGGCACAAATGGACACGAAGGGAAATAAAATATTGAAAGAACGGCTTGTGTATGAAAGACGTATTCAACAAAATGGCTTTTTTATTATTTGTGTAGGTTCGTGTTCATTCGTGGCTAAATTATAAGGAGAATTCACCATGGCGAATTGCTGGAAGTGCGGTCTCTATCTCGGAGAAAAAGACGAATGGAAAAAGATGACTACCACAAAGGGAGACATCTGCATCCTGTGCTATAACAAGGCGAAGGAGACTGACGAACCCCGTATAAAGGCCGAGATGGACGCCTTGTTAAGAGAAAAGAAAAAGCAATAACAAGTTGATTGTATAGGAATTTTCATTTCATGTAAGCGGGTTATACGATGTATGGCATAGAGAATCCCCCTTAGAAAAGGGGGCGAGGGGGTTGTAAAATAGCACTGGAAAAACACAACCCCCTGAATCCCCCTTTATTAATGGGGACTTAAACGGAATAGCTTGATTGTATGGGAATTTTTATTTTATGTAAGCGGGTTTCAGGGTGGCACGGACAAACT
>JAUQXU010000246.1 GCA_030837935.1 Candidatus Brocadia sp. | reverse complement strand
TTCTGGAGGGATTCGAGATATTTTATCGCAATTAAATCATTTGTCGGCCTACCTTCATGAATAGCTCCGAAGACAGTCTGGATTGCTTCTGCTTCCCCCTTGGCCACGGTTAACTTTTGATATTTATCGGCATCGGCAACTTTCTTTATTGCCTCCGCTTGCCCTTCAGCCTTAAGAATTGCCGACTGTTTGTGTCCCTCAGCCTCAAGAATAATTGCACGCCTTTCCCGCTCTGCCTTCATCTGCCGGTGCATTGCGTCAGTAACATCCTTGGGTGGTTCTATTCTCTGAAGCTCGACCCTCGTTACCTTTGTACCCCATTTATCGGTAGCCGTGTCAAGGATCTCACGTAACTTCGTATTTATTACATCTCTTGATGTAAGCGATTCGTCCAAGGCTAAATCACCGATCAGATTCCTCAGGTTTGTTTGAGCAAGTTTAGTCGCCGCCATGTAATAATTGGCAACATTATACGTGACCTGTACCGGGTCAGTAACCATATAATAGATTACCGCATCCACCTCAACAACAACGTTGTCCTTGGTAATTACCGCCTGCGGGGGGACGTCAACCACAAGTTCCCGCATATCCACCTTAATCATTCTCTCCAGAAAAGGTATGATAACGGTGAGCCCACTGTCTGCCGTGCGTTGATATTTTCCCATCCGCTCAATCAATCCTTTTTGCCACGGCCTGACTATTTTTATCCCTCTGGCAGCAATCACAAATACGACAATTGCTAAAATAGCAAACACTGTTATTTCTCCTGGCACTATCATTTTACCCTCCTTCCCTTACAATTTTGACCACGAGATGCGTTCCAACAACTTTTACAACTTCGATCTTTTTCCCAGGAGGTATTATTTCGTTCATATCACTATCTGCCCTCCAATCCTCGTTTCTTATTTTGACAAGACCGGTACTTTTTATATTATTAATCTCTTCGAGTACCATTCCTTTTTCACCAATAAATCGGTCAGCACCAACCCCCGAAGGCTGCTTTTTGGTAAATCGTTCCGCAAACCTTCTGGAAATCACAAAAAGTACACTTGCAATAACCAGAAAAGCTCCCCATTGCCAGCCCATGCCTAGTCCCGAGATCGCTAAAATACTCGCTACAATTGCACCAACACCAAACCACAAAAGGAAAAATCCAGGGGTAAATATCTCGCCGATAATAAAAGCAGCAGCAATAGCCATCCATATCCACCAGACCGGAGTCATTTTTTTTCTCCTTGTAATTTGTGGAAAACCTCTTACAACAGAAAGATTAATAAACCTATAAATTTATATGTTTCAGGGGAAAATACTCTCTAACTTGCATACAATCAGCATGTTCCATCTGTAAGTTTACACATAATGGCAGAAATTTAAAGAAGAAAGTTTTATTTAAAGTTGTTTAGCTAAGACTTTAGTTTAAAAGCCATGGCTGAGAGATTTTGGAATTAAAAAAAACTTATAATTTTCTTCGTTTTTGTTTACGGTAACTCTTAAGGAAAAAGCAACTTCCTATCATCCATCACAGTTGATATCGGAAAGAAGCTGGCTCCCCAGATTCGCCTTGCCGCCCGGGGTGGCCACGAAATCGGCCTGCACGCATGGGAACATCAGGCATGGCAGGCCCACATCGATACCATGACTGAGGGGGATATCCGCCTTGTGGTGATCTATAGAGCAGACACATAACCATAAAAACTCCTTATAAATCATGCAGTACAACAATTCTCGAAGTAAGAGCTTACAAGGAACTAAGGTTAGACTTAAAGCTCGTTAGCACATCCAAAGTTCGTTTTTGATTTTTAAAGATTTTTTTGTATAATACATAACTTTATGTTATGTGTTATCCCGAATAGAAACTCCGATTAAAATTCATAATTGCCAACAATATACGAATGCTACGGAAACACGGGCGCAAAGAAAAATACAGTCATAAAATCTTTTGGTGATCTCTTGGCCGTAAGATGGATGAAGAAAACGGGTGATACGGTGCGAAATCTTGAAATACTCAATTAAATAAGGAGCCTATGTATGCTTTATCATGTTGTGCTGGCCGTCACGTGGGTTGGCCAGGAACATCGATTGTTCGGACTGAATTGGAGCTACCTCACTATCCTTGGATTTATTGGCAACGCGATATTTTCCACCCGATTTTTAATCCAATGGATTGCCTCGGAAAAGAAAGGAAAAAGCGTGATTCCTGATTCATTTTGGTATTGGAGCATAGCGGGAAGCGTAATCATGTGTATCTATTGGATCATGGAACGCAGCCCGGTTGGAATACTGTCCTATCTGCCAAACTCCTTAATTTATATGCGCAACTTACAGTTGATCAGGAAACATACACCCGCAGCACTTCCATCAAAACCAGGGGGATAAAGGGAGATGTAAAAAACCTGCTAAATTCCGCCCTCATGAAACTCGTCTTCGTGAAACGGGAAATGGGGAAATGGTGTTTTTATACAGGAATACTATTATATGGATATTAAACAAACTCCACGCATTCTCACATACAAACGTTTGATCATCGTATTTGTTGTCGTTATGGCTGCATTTTCCATCATTCCTGTTTGCAACTATTTTCGTGGCCATACAAAGGACTACGGACTTTTTTATCATACCGGGCAGTCCGCGCTCCACCATGGTGATATCTATACCATGGGCCAGGATAAAACATTTCGTTTCATGTACCCACCCACGGCAGCAGCCCTTTTAGCCATCCTTAGTTCATTGGGCTTCCTGCCAATGATTGTGATTCTTGTACTGGTAAATTCGGCAGCATGGTTTGCGAGTGTATTTCTGGCAGTATACCTTGCAACCGGAAAGGCATTACAACACCACCCTCTCCTCTACCTGGTTCCCACGGCGTGTTGTGTGCCATACGTCTGGGACACCTACCTGTTAGGACAACCTAATTTATTATTGCTGGCATTCATGCTCGGAGCATTTGTTTGTCTTCGTCACAAAAAGGAATGGGGCGCTGGTGTTTTGATTGCATTGGCTGCTTCTATCAAGGCGTTTCCGATCCTTGCTCTTGTATACTTAATATACCGGCGGTGGTGGAAAGCTGTATTTTTTACGATTGCGTCTCTATGCTTTTTTCTCGTGCTCTTGCCTGCACCATTTCGTGGATTGCAGCGTAATCTCCAGGACATTAAGACATGGAATCAAGGCATGGCGCTTCATTATGATGCAGACTCCATCGCCCAACGCCCTAACCGCGGATACAGTTGGCGGAATCAATCACTCGTCGCCGTTGCTAACCGACTATTACGACCGGTGGATGCCTTCAGGTCAAAGACTAATCCCCGATATGTAAATTTAGTAAACCTTGAATTCAAACATGTCAATATGATCATCGTGAGCATTGGACTCGGCCTTTGCCTTTTTTACCTTGCATCGATGCCTCGCTACACACAACGAACAGCAAACACCGATTCGATTGAATATGCCATGTTAATCATATTAATCCTGATTTTAACACCACTCTCATTTACCTATTTCTATGTCTGGCTGTTGTATCCACTTATGGTTGTCTTTAATCTTCTCTTGACTGCACCGCATCCATCCCGAGAAAGGAATGTAATGATAGTCTGGTTTGTGGCATGTTCGCTTCTGCTCAGCTTCATGCTACCAGTACCTGGATTTGTTACATTTAAGACGATGGGTTGCACTTTTTGGGCATGTGTATTATTACTGGTTGGACTCGGCTTGAAGCTACAGAGATTGAAAAGACATTTCATGAATTTCAGAAGCCACGGATAGGCTTTTAATGTTGCAACAGATTTCTCAATAGACGGAATCCATACCGTGCGTAGTTTTTTATTTCTTCAAGACTTCTGATGTGGATAAGGGTGCTGGTAATATAGCGTGGGCTAAGATATAATGATTTTAAAGCCTTTTTGCGTAATGTAATAAGTTCATCTTTGGACACATGGAGGGTACCTATGGCGGGATTGGAGAAATAGTTGTGACCAACGGCTGTTTCTGTTAATATCCCAAAATCCTTGGCAATCTTGTGAAATTCTGTTCCCTCATAGGGGACAGCAATATGGATTTCAGAGAAATTACAACGTAACTCTTTTGCAAGCTGCAGGGTATCCATAATCATGTCCTTCGTTTCCCAGGGAAACCCAATTAAATAAAAACCATAGGTTTTTACACCAAGTTTTTTGCAAAGCTTTACAGCCTCACGTGCCTGCGCCCGGGTTGTGCCTTTTTTGATTATTTTTTGGATTTCATCATTTCCTGACTCAATCCCAAATGCCACGAGCCAGCACCCCGCCTTCTTCATCCATACCAGACGTTCTTCATCGATGGTATTTACACGGCTGTTTGCCACCCATGCAATATTGAGTCTCCGGTTAATAATCTCTCTGCACAATTCGATAACCGATTTTTTATTCATGGTAAAGGTGTCGGCGCGGAAAAAAAAGTTCCGGATACTGTATTTATTCACACATTCTTCAAGTTCTGCAACAATGTTACCTACCGATCGTTCCCGCAATTTCATACCGGAAATAAGGGGTGACAGACAAAAAATGCATTGGGAAGGGCAGCCCCTGGAGGTCTGAATCGTTGCCTGCGGCTCACCCGTGTCGGGACGGATGTAAAGGTGGTTCTTCATCAGGTCTCTTGCAGGAAATGGTATCTTATCAAGATCCGTCCAGAATGGTTCCGGACCGGTTTGGACAATCTGGTTAAGATGATTTCTTAATAAAATTCCCCTGACATTTGACAAATCAGACCTGTTTCTTTTTGCAAGGATCAAATTGTTTATAATTGTCTCCGCCTCACCAATAATGGCAATATCCATGACATCGTAAATTGCTTCTTTAAAGTCTTCTTTGTTGCATGTATAGAAGTGAGCCCCCTTTGCAATAGTAAAGATTCCCGGGTTCAATGCCTTTGCAAGGGAAAATGCCTTCATATCATCCTTGATGGTGGGTGTGGTAATACTCATGACCAAAAAGTCGGGATGGATCGTATTTAAATCTTCTTCAAAGTGATTCCACTGTTTTTTCTCGGCAGGATAATCTGCAATAACAGGGGTAACCCCTATCTGCCTTAACATGGAGGCAATATACCCAAGGTCATTGGGTGGACGCAGTGACGTAGCGCTACCTCCGTCAACCTCGGCCTGACATCGATCCTCGCCACGCTGGTAAAGACCTACGGGAGGGTTAAACAAAAGCGCCTTTTCATATTTCAATAGCATTTGCATCCTAATCAATGTTTAATGTGAATAAATACGATCACGGTGATAACCCATAAGCTTACGTTGATAATTATGGGCTTGTCGGTAAGCATAACTTCCGTAGGACTGCCCCCTTTTTCTTTTTGATGTACCAGATACAGGTATCTGAAAATACCATAGAGTACAAACGGAATCGTGTAAATAAGCTTCGACGTTCCAAGTTTTTCAACCGTATCCCTTGACATGGTATACAAGGCATAGCAAATTACCGTGGAGGCTGTAACGACGGATATCATCTGATCCAGGAAATAGGTACTGTAATGTTCGAGTACACTTCTATGGCCGGCAGCATCACCTTCCAGCAGGACGAGTTCATGTCTTCTCTTACTAAAACCGAGAAATAGCGCCAAAAGGATAGTACAGAGGACCAACCACTGCGATGCAGTCACCGAGATAACTGCCGCGCCACCTAATACCCTTAGCACAAATCCTGCAGCAATAGTAATGACGTCAATAATCACGATACTTTTCAGATACAGACTATAACCGATATTCAGTAAAAAATAGGCAAGGCCAATGATCCCGAAAAAGAAGCTCATGTGAAATGCAAGAAAGAGGCCGAGACAACAAACAAGAATAACCATTTTGATTGCCGTGGTCTTCCTCAGCTTTCCGGATGCGATGGGTCTTTGGGACTTGACAGGATGTAATTTGTCTTTTTCCAGATCGGCTAGGTCGTTAATCAGGTATGTACCACCTGTAATCATACAGAAAATTATAAATCCGGTAATGGCTTCAATATCCTTTGAAAGGTTGAGCAAATTTTTTGAAAACAATAAGGCGGTGAAAACGAATAAGTTTTTTATCCATTGCTCTGGTCGCATGGATAAAAGGACATATTTTAAGACCATTAGATAATTACTTAGCATTTCCAGCGATATCCATTGCCTCAAATTAAAATAGTAAAAAAGCAAGTCAAGAATAACACTAAGAGGCAGAAAATGCAAGGGAAAGCAGTATGTCCCGCACAGGCGGATAAAAAGGGGCTTTATATCATGCCGCTATTGAAGTGCCATTTGGATGGCTTCTGTGGATGGTAAAGTTTATGGAGTTTATGCGGATTAAATCTCTGTTGATGGTAATGAGTGCACTGCAAGAGAAGTGATCGACAATGCCATACGAATTGCCCGTTTAAAGCTTTTGATCATATCACACTGGAGCGTTCTGTTTGATGCAAGATTCGGGCATTAATCTTTTTCCATTTTAGGATTATTGTGATATACTACAGCCACATTTGCAACAGTAAATGACTTATAATAAAGCGATACCTTCCCGGATATCGATACATAGTTAATATTCCCATTACCCTAATATTAACGGCACCGTAGAAAGAAGATGTCTCAACTAAATAAGAAAAACGGTTTGTTTCGGTCAAAAGCCCCCTTCCCCTATTCATTGAACAAGACAATCCGTGGTCTGACCATGAGAGCGGATTTTCCGGTGCACGCTTCCGGGTGGGATCATTGGTTTAACGTGACAATTCCGAGACCTCCTGAGGTCAACAAGTATCAAACACTTCCTGCATTTCTCAGCAGTGGGGTAGAGAAACGCCGAAGATTTTCCCCCTATTGTTGCTCAAAAGAGGAAGGGCGGAGAATAGAAGCTTTGGTATCTGGCATGTGCATTAGGTGTGCGCACGATTGCAATATTTCAAAATCTGCTGTAAAAAATTACGTGAAATGAAAATCCCTTTTGTATCACTATGAATTCAATAACCTCTGGTAACAACACCCGCATAATAGTTTCCTGTATTATACTCTTCACAGCATTTCTTTTCCTGTTCAATATAGGAAAAAGAGACTTGTGGGCACCTGACGAGCCCCGTTATGCACAAGTTTCCAAAGAAATGAGAGACACCGGCAACTTTATTGTCCCCCACTTAAATAGTGCACCCTACCCTGATAAACCTCCTCTCTTATTTTGGCTCATCAATTTGTTTTCGATTCCGTTTGGAAAGATTACGGCACTGTCTTCCCGTCTGCCTTCCGCCTTTGCAGGAATCGGTAGCTGCCTGGCCTTATTTTATCTCGGCAAAGGTTTATATCGTAATACGCGCATAGGCCTGATGTCTGCACTTATCCTCGCTACGAGTTCAAAGTTCCTCTGGATGGCGCACCGTGTGGCCTTTGACGTACTCCTTACGTTTTTCGTAACAATGGCAATACTATGCTTTTATAAAGGATATAGAGAGCAAAAAAACAAGGGAATGTACTACGCCTTATTTTATATGTTCATGGCCTTTGGGGTGCTTACAAAAGGGCCCGTTGGCTTTATCCTCCCCTTTTGCATGGTATTAACATACCTCATCTTGAAAAGGGATGTCCGTGTCTTAAAGGAAACCCGCCCATTGGCTGGAGGAATGATATTTGCCATCATTGTATTCACCTGGGTCTATCTGGCAAGTATTTACGGTGGCAAAGAATATACACACCAGATCCTTTTCAAACAGAATGTAGGAAGATTCGCTAGTTCTTTTGCCCACCAGCGACCTTTTTACTATTACTTTATAAATTTTCCGATCAATTTTTTCCCCTGGAGTCTCTTTATCCCAAGCATTGCCATATATCTGTTTTCAAAAAAAGGACAGGGAAAGATACAAAACATCTTATTACCGCTCGTTTGGTTTGCTGTGGTTTTCATCTTCTTTTCGATTGTATCGGGGAAAAGAGATATTTACGTTCTTCCTTTGTATCCCACTGCAGCCTTGCTTACAGCCTGGTTTCTGAATGAATTTATCGAACAATTTCGAGACCGACAGTTTAAAAAGATGGGTTATTATCCGTGCTATATTATGTGCGGCCTATCCCTGGCGTCAGGCGTCCTATTACCGGTAGCGGTATATAAGGTATTCCCCCAGTACACAACGTTAACAATTCCATTTACCGTAATTCTTCTTATTGGCGGTATTATACTGTTGCGACTTATAAGGTATACCAGGATAATCCCCTTTCTCTTCACACTCATTTTCACTATTTTTATCATTTTTAACCTTAGTACTTTGAAGGCCATTCCTGTCCTGAATCAATATAAATCGGCAAAAGAAATTTGTGACAAAGCCAATTCAGTGATGAAACCAGGGAATAAACTGGCCATGTACAATTTTTTTAATGCCCCGTACCTGTTCTATACAAACAGAAATCACGTTGAAGTAATACAAGGGCTAGACAGCTTGAGAGAATTTCTGAATTCAAACGAACGCGTGTTTCTTTTTGTACAGGAGAAAGATTTTAAGAAGGTTTCGAAATTCCCAGGAATGCCTATGTTTGTGCTGGAAAAAGACTCTGTAGGGCACAGAGATATCCTTTTTGTATCGAATAGAGATATCTGAAAGGAACCTATCGGCCAGTGTAAATAAAATTATTATCCGCTTTTTTGAGCGAAGGAAATCGGACGTCTTTTTCAGATAAAAGCGGATTTTTTATGGGCCATTGTATGTTTAAATCAGGATCATTCCAGATAATACCTCTTTCGTTCTCAGGGGAATAGGTATGTGTGCATTGATAGATGATTTCCGCTTTATCAGAGAGCACGCAAAACCCGTGTGCAAAACCTTCAGGTATATACAGCATTCTCATATTTTCCGATGATAATGTTTCACCCACCCATTTCCCGTAATATGGCGATCCTTGTCTTATATCTACAGCGACATCAAAGATTTCACCTGATATCACGCGCATGATCTTCCCCTGCGCCATAGGGTTTTTCTGATAATGAAGTCCCCGCAGTACATTCTTTTCAGATTTTGAATAGTTGATCTGGACGATATGCTTTGTTATGCCACATTGAGAAAAATCAGGGTATTTATAAATTTCAACGAAAAAGCCTCTGGCATCAGAAAACACCCTGGATTCAATGAATAGTACATCTGGTATTGCTAGTTGTTTGAAGGAAAAAGGCATGGCACTATCCCTCTTGTAAAATCTTTTTCAGATATTCTCCGTAACTGGTATTGATCTGGTTTGCGAATTTCCTCACCTGGCTGACGTCAATAAAACCCATCCGGTAAGCTATCTCTTCAATACAGCCTATCTTAAGCCCTTGTCTCTCCTCGATGGTTTTTATGAAGACCGATGCGTCGATTAAGGAATCATACGTCCCTGTGTCAAGCCAGGCATAGCCGCGTCCCATTAACTGGACCTTTAATTGCTTTTTCGATAAATACGCATTATTGATATCGGTAATCTCCAACTCGCCCCGTTTCGATGGCTTTACTTTCTTTGCCATTTCAATCACGGTATTATCGTAAAAATAAAGTCCGGTAACCGCCCAATTTGATTTTGGGTTTGTTGGTTTTTCTTCGATGGAGATTACATGATTATTCTTATCAAATTCAATAACCCCGTATCGCTGCGGGTCTTTCACATAATAACCAAAGACGGTAGCCCCTTCTTTTTGAGCAAGGGCTTGTTTTAACAGGTCTGAAAGGCCATGTCCGAAAAAGATATTGTCACCCAAAACGAGACAAACCCTGTCGGTGCCGATAAATGTCTCTCCAACAAGAAAGGCATCTGCTAGTCCGCGCGGTTCTCGTTGTTCTGTATAGCTGATTTTTATGCCATAATCTTTTCCATCGCCGAACAAATCAACAAATCTGGGAAGCGCCTCGCGGGTGGAAATCATAAGGATGTCCCTTATTCCTGCCAACATTAAAACGGATAAAGGATAATAAATCATTGGTTTGTCATAGACTGGCAATAGTTGCTTGCAAATTGCCCTTGTTACCGGATACAATCGTGTTGCCCTGCCACCTGCCAAGATGATCCCTTTCATCATTCACTCCCTTTATAGAGATTAAAAATTAAATATAAAAGATTAAACCTACACAAAAAAAATTACAATGCATGATTTATTTCAGGAAATAGGTACGACATAAGTTCTCTCGCAATAGGACCGGCAATGTCTCCGCCATGACCGCGCGTATGTTCTACGAGAACAACAAAACAGTACCGCGGGTTGTCGTAAGGGGCATAACCAACAAACCAGGCATGGTTGTCTTTATGGCGGCCTGTTTCGGCGGTACCCGTTTTACCGGCAATCTTGTATATATCCAATCCTTTGTCTTTGGCAGTACCGCGGATGACTACATCCTGAAGGGTCGTGCGGAGGGTATTGATAATAGCGGGCTGCAGGGTAAGCTTTTGTTTGTTCTCCGGGTTAAATGTTCGAACAGTTTCTCCCTGGCTATTGGTGATTTTTGATAAAATATGGGGCTGGACGAGTGTGCCACCGTTTGCTATTGCAGCATACAGACGTACCAGCTGAAGTGGCGTGGTGAGCAACGCCCCCTGTCCGATGGCAACATTCATGGTATTCGCGGTAGTTGCTAATTTGGGCAAATTTCCACTTTTTTCGTGAGGAAGGTCAATACCCGTCTTCTCACCAATACCAAATTTTTTTGCCCACGCGTATAAAGGATCCCCCCCAAGTATCTTTGCAGTTTCAAAGAAGAATACATTGCAAGAATAGGGAATGGCGTCTTCTATGGCAATAGATCCATGTCCGTGCTCTGACCAGCATTTAAAAATGATATTTTTGTATTTGGTGTAGCCGGGACATTCGAAATTCGTTTGGCTAGATATGGCGCTTGAACTCAGTGCGGCAGTTGCCGTAATAATCTTGAAAATAGACCCAGGTGGCAAGGCACCCTGTATAGCTCGGTTGAGAAATGGCTTGGAAGGATGCCTGATAAGCCTGTTAAAATCTTTGTCTATCGTGTTCGGATTAAAACGCGGGTTGCTGGTCATGGCTAATATTTCACCGGCCCATGGGTCCATAACGATGATTGCGCCAAGATTCGTGCCGAGTGATTTTTCTGCATAGGCCTGAATTTGACTGTCGAGGGTAAGATACAGATCATTTCCGGGAACCGGTGGCCTCTCCAGGACGGTTTTTTCAATTTGGGTATTTTTACAGGTAATTTCTTCGAACCTTTTACCGCGCAGTCCATGCAATTCGTCTTCGTAGTACGCCTCCACGCCGGTCCTTCCGATATTGTCGTTTTCGGCATAACCGTCATAGAGTAACGAAGAAGTATCGTTACCGGCGCTGCTGGAAGCCAGGATAAAATTATTCCACTTGTTACTCTGCACTTTCCATTCATCTTCCGTGAGTTTGCTTATATATCCCAGGATGTGTGAGGCAAGTTCCTGTTCCGGATAGATTCTTTCTGACCGGGGAGTGATACGTACACCGGGGAAGTCCTCTGATTTAATCTCTATCTGGATAACCTTTTCCCACGCAACATCCGAAACAATGGGATAAAAGCCTGTTTCCTCTTTGATACGAATTGCCCTGCCATATTTCTGTTCCATACTTTGCTTCAGCCTTTCCACCTTTTCAATTGCCTGTTCTGTACGATCTAACAATTTACTTTGTGGAATGTTTAACAGTTGGGATAATTTTTTTAGCCATACATCTTGATTTGCATGGCATGCTATGCACGAACTTTTTGTCTTTTTATGCTCTTCCATTGTGGCAATTCTCGGGATAGTTTTATTCTTGCGCGTGATGTAACAATAAAGCAGATTCTTGTAGTGCACGGATATGTCAAAAGTATGCTGGTCTGTAGCCAGGGTCTTTCCGTTTCTATCGAAAATGGACCCCCGTATTGAATCCAGGGGATAGGTGGCAATACGACGGGTTTTCGAGATGCCCTTGTACTTATCAGTCTCAATAACCTGGAGTTGAAAGAGTCGGACACCAATACAAATAAAAAGCAAAACGAAGACAATAAGCATAACCTTAAACCGGAAGGGATACATGGATATTTACCCCTGATTGAAAAAAAGCTTCTGAGTAGGCTGAAATTTATTAAATATCCAAAACAGCACAGGAACAATCATAGCCGTATATGAAGAGCATATAAAGATTATCCACAATGTTGTTGAAAGACGGAGTGAATGAAATGAGATCGAGACATGAATAGTATAAAGTACATTGTATATGACTGAAAAGATGAAGGTGATAAGTATCTGGGTAACCAAATGTCCCCGAAACAGTATCTCCCGAAATGACCAGATAAAAAATCCTACCGCAACAAAAAATACAGAGTTTATTCCAAAACTCCCTTCCGAAAACAAATCTTTTGACAAACCCGTGAACCAATTTGCAATGGTATTCCGCTTTGCATCGGCGAGAAAGGAATAAAATACCACTAAAGGAAAGTACAAATCGGGCACTGCTGACCCAAGATTAACCCAATGCATCATGGTTGACTGAAAGAGGGAGATGGAGAAAAGGATACAAAAAAATGTGAACCAACGCATAAATATTTAATGTTAAGGAATTTTAAAATTGTATGCTTCCCTCTTTTTAGAGGGGCGCTTAAAAGGTGCTGCCAAAGGCAGTTTAATTTAGAATAACCAGCACACTCTCCATTTTCGAAATATTTACACGCGGTAATACTTTTACCGATTGAAAGAGCGCGCCACTCTTTGTTTCGTTTTCTACTACCGTAGCAACAGGCAGTGAAACTGGATAAAATCCACCAATATCAGAGGTGACAATGTCATCTCCTTTTTTGAGCTTTGCCCAGCGCGGCACATATTTTAATTTACAAAAAACAGTACCATCTCCCTCCAGGATTACCTGTTCCCGTGTTTGAACTACCCTGCCAGGGATACGCGAGGCAGGGTCTGTAATGAGCTGAACAACGCTATTGCTTCCACTTACCGAGGTGACCTTCCCGATAAGCGCATTGTCTGAGATGACGATATTATTGGTTTTTATGCCATGTTTTGTGCCGACATTGATAATTATGCTTTTCCTGAAATTTGATGCATCATATCCGATAATATCCGCTGGTATAGAGTTTTTTTTGATAATTTTATTTTCTGCCGGGAGCCTTGAGAGGATACGCAATTTGTTTTCTAATTTGTAGATAGTGTCCTGTTGTTCTACAAGCTTGTTTTTGAATTGCAAGACTTGTTGTTCCAGGTCTTTTTTCCCGTGTGTCTCCTGCCACGAAGAGATAACTTTATCAAAAAAGTTACTGGCTGAATTACTACAAAAACACGTTGCCCATTGTAAGGGTCGTATCGGGGCAACACAGGTCATCTTGATACGGTTTGAAAATTTCGGTGGTAAAAAAAGCAAAAGCAAGGATATTGCTAAAAGGGTAATTATTGTTGCAAGGGGATTTTTTATAAGATTGCTAAAACTAGGAGTGGATGTCCTCATCCTGTAAAACAGATTTAAATAAATCAAGGTTTTCGAGGAGATAACCCGTTCCGCGCGCAACGGCCGTTAAAGGGTCATTGCCTATTTGTACCGGCAGACCCGTCTCTTGTGCCAGCAATTTATCCAGGCCTCTGATTAATGCACCTCCACCGACCAGAACCAACCCGTTGGTTATTAAATCTGACGCTAATTCCGGAGCCGTCCTTTCAAGGGCTGATTTTACAGCAATTACAATCTTATCGATAGGCTCTCTTAACGCCTCTCTGATTTCTTCAGAGGTAATGGTCGTTGCCCTGGGTAAACCTGCAATAGCATCGCGTCCCCGTATTTCCAGGGTTAGTTCCTCTTCCAAAGGATAAGCAGAACCGATTGCCATCTTTATTTGCTCTGCCGTGCGGTGTCCAATGTCCAGGTTATAGGTTTTTCGTATGTATTGGACGATAGATTCATCAAATTCGTCTCCCGCAATCCTGAGACTTTCATGCGTAAATATGTCGCCAAGTGAAAGGACTGCTACTTCTGTAGTCCCACCACCGATGTCAACCACCATACTGGCTACCGGCTCACCTACCGGAAGGCCGACACCAATCGCTGCCGCCTTTGGTTCGGAAACAAGATACACCTCTCGTGCGCCTGCACGCTCGGCCGAATTGACTACCGCCCGTTTCTCCACAGCCGTAATACCAGATGGAATTGCAATCAACACCCTGGGACGGACTCCCCATTTGCGTTTATGTACCTTCGTGATAAAATATTTGAGCATGGCTTCGGTGATATCAAAGTCTGCTATGACACCATTTTTGAGTGGACGTATGACAGATATACTACTCGGCGCCCTTTCAAGCATAGCCTTGGCAACGTTCCCTACTGCATTCCCATTTAAAAGAACTTTATTTGTGCCTGGTTTTACCGCAACAACAGAAGGTTCCGACAACACAATTCCTTGCCCGGGTATGCAAACAAGCGTGTTTGCCGTGCCAAGGTCGATTCCCATGTCGGTTGAAACAAAACCTAAGATGAAATCTAATGGGTGCATTCGGATGTTTTTTTCTTTGGAGAAATCTTTATGCTAACGCTCAATTTTTCCACAAGTATTGTAGTTTTTTATAGTTAGTACTCTCGAAGTCAGATTATACGGTTAACGTTTATAAAATGTCAAGGAGAAAGTCCCTTTATGAACCAAAGCAAGGTGGATAAAAGATGTATTATAATTTTAAATTCCAAATTTCAAACCTCACATTTTCTGTGGTAAATTTTTGCAAACATAGTGACGAAAAGGGTAATTCCCGATGCCGCTATGCAAAGGATTGAAAACCAATCGCCACACATGGTGTAGAAAGGGTTGTATTTTTTGACGAATTTGATACGATTGGTAAGCGTACCGCTAATTTCTCTGTATTTTCCTGCAGAGTCTGACAATTTGTCATAGATGGTGCCATCAGGCGCAACGAAAGAAGATATGCCTGTATTAGCAGCACGTGCCATAGAGATGCGGTTTTCGATTGCCCTGAATACCATAATGGCAAGGTGTTGGTCGAGTTCTGCGCTATCGCGGAACCAGCCATCATTCGTTATATTTAACATAAAATCCACACCATCCTTCTTGAATTTTCTGATGAGAGACGGTACGGTATCCTCATAACAGATGGAAGAACCATACGTAAAACTTCCATTTTGGGGGGTATCGACATGGAATAATGTTCGCCTGTGGCCATGGGTTAATCCAATTTCGTAAGGTACAAGATTAGCCAGAAATGGGAATTGTTTTTTAAGGGGTGTAAATTCCCCAAATGGCACAAGGTGAATCTTATCGTAGCGATCCAATAATTTTCCCTCCCGGTTATAAGAATAAGCGCTGTTAAAATAAATCTGTTCCTCTCCAGCAAAAGTCAGGGCAATACCCCCCACAAGCAGGTTTGTGTTTAAATCCTGCGCTAACTGAGTGGCGGTAAGCTGTGATAACAGGTCAATCTTTCTCCCCGTAAGTTCAGGGCTGATGTTAAGGATTCCTGGCATCATGGTCTCCGGCCACACAAGGAGATCGACCGGTGTGCCTTTAAGGCGCATTGATAAGTCAGAATATTTTTTCAGGATTTGGATTTGATCTTCTTCGGTAGACTCAAATTTTAAATCCTGGGGTATATTCCCCTGTACCATGCATAGGGTTGGACCTTCCTGAGGACGATAATGCTTGAGCCAGCAGAGTCCGTAAAACAGGATGGCCGTCAGGAGCACGAGAGGCAGAATACACGTCAGGCAGAAAAAAATAAGTCTTCTGCCCGGAAACAAGCACGCATGGTATTGTCCTGCAGGAAATAGCCTTTTTAATAAATCTTTTATCCTGCGCATTGCCCCCTGCTCCCCTTTAGAAAAGCTGGCTTGCGAATATTTCCTCTTTTTTAAAGGGAGATTTAGGGAGATGAGGGGTAAAACAGTGGTGGGTATTTCTCTGCGGCTTGGAAAGCAATAAATTATGAGATCTGCAATCGCTGCGTTTACCATGATAATGATGAATGAAATCCCGTAAACACCGGCGATATCTGCGATCTGTATTACCGGCAGATACTGATACTGGGTGTGTCCGGCAAAAAACCATGGAAAGCCTGATAACAGAAATGACCGTATAAATTCCATTGCCGTCCAAATGCAGGGTGCAACGACAACAAGGGGATACTTCAATGCAAAGGCTATAAACCGGGTACAGAAGGCAAAGGCAAGAAAATATGCAGAACAATACAAGCTCAGCAGCACCCATGCAATAATTGCAACATGCCGTAACCATGAAAGCTGGATAACAAAGAACACTGCGCCAATACCCAGGGAATAGAGGCAAATATATTTCTCCTCAGTTACGATCAGGATGAGCCATGGAATAAGAGCGACCCATGCAAGATAGCCCAGGTCTGCCGGTGGAAAGGAAAGGCACAAAAAAAGAATGGTCAGAAAGGAAAGGGGAAGAGTTTTTATAAAATTTGTTCTGCTCAAAATTTTGGAAAACAGGTTACGTTAAAGTTAATCCAGAGATATAACATCGACCAATTGCCCTGCAGCGAGTTTTTCTGCGTCTTCACGGACAACGAGCAAACAATTGGCCATGGTGGTGGCCAGCAAGTCGGCGGAACCATGCCATTCAACAGGTGAAACCAGCCATGTGTTGTTATGCATGCGAAGGAATGCAGGGCGGTATTCACGACGCTTTCTCCTGACGAGGATCTCAGTCTCTAAAGACGCCTTTAAAGTCGTCCTGTGGATGTCAGTGAATCCCATCATTTTTCGAATAGCGGGATAAATAAATAATTCAAAGGTGACAAACGATGCTACCGGGTTTCCCGGCAGGGCAAAGATGAAGGTCGTATCCTTTCTGCCGAAAATGACGGGTTTTCCTGGTCTTAATGCCACCTTCTCAAAATATATCTGGGTGTTTAAATCCTTCATTACGTCTCCTACAAGGTCGTATTCCCCCATAGAGACACCGCCAGAAAGGATCAGGATATCCTTACGGAAACCCTTACGCATCATGTTCGAAATTTCTTCTTTTGTATCTTTAACAATACCTAAGATTTCAACCTCCGCCTTCAGACGTCTGGCCTGCGCGGACAGGGAATAGCCGTTACTGTTTCTGATCTGTGCAATGGAAGGTTTAAGTCCAACATCCACCAGTTCGTCGCCGGTAGAAATGATACCTACCGTTGGTGCAGAAAACACCCCGATATGCGATTTTCCTATCGTGGCAAGGATACCAATTTCCTGAGGCCGAATGGGCATGCCTTTGCGAAGAACCGTTTGCCCAACCTGCATATCCTCGCCGCGGTTTGAGATGTTTCTTCCCCTGTCAATTGATCTGAGAATTTTTACCCGGTTATTTACCAGCAGGTCTTCTGTCTCTTCAAATTTGACTACAGCGTTAGCCCCCTCGGGTACTGCGGCTCCGGTCATAATCCTGGATGCTTGTCCACGCGATACCTTTTTTGTGGGCATATGACCCGCCGCAATGTCCTCAATGACGGTTAATTCAACAGGGGCTGTAGTGGTATCTTCGGCAATGACAGCGTAACCATCCATCGCCGAACGATCAAAGGGAGGCATATCGATATCAGATTGCATATCCTGGGCCAAACAAAACCCCAGGCTATTCTCAAAGGGTATTGTTTTGACAGGTAGCGGTTTGATGGCATCCTCAACAATTTTTACTGCAATATCGACTGAAATCATAGTTTTTGTATATTAAATAAACGGTTACGATAAGTCAAGCATTGTTACCCAAAAGACAAAACTCTATTCTTTGGAAAAAGCTTGACATGAAAAAACAATGTGGATATAAGCATTTATCTGATTACTCTGTATTTGGTAACAGTTTAGTTTTTTGAAAAGCCCAAATAGTTGAAAATGTCTTTGTGATAGAATATAGAGGCAATTCATGTATTTTCACAACAAAAAAGTAATCCCCTGGCTGGCTATTTCGAGTTTTATATATATGCTCGGTTGCGCCCCATTACAGATCAAAGAAGGCATCTTTTCCCCGCCGTACAAAAATTACACAATAACCATACCTGAAACTGAAAAAGGGTGGGAACCAATTCGGGTAGATAAAGAAGATATTGCGTTATGGCATAAACAACATAAAGCCATGATTGCCGCAATTTCCAGCGATATCGAGAATAAAAAGCTTTCACTGGAGATGCTCAATAGACACCTTTTTCTTGGGATGACAAACAAGAAGATCATATCGAAAGAATCTGTGCTTGTGGATAATGAAAGCGCCCTGCATATCATTGTAGAGGGAGAAATGGATAATTGCAAATTAAAGATCAACTCCTATGTCATCAAGGTGGGGGATAAGGTTTACGATTTGGTATCCTGGGCCTCGTCCGATTCGTTTGATTATGTGCAGGGTGATTTTGAGAATATGGTAAGGTCTTTTCAATATACCAAGGACTAATGCTTTGTAATTATGAATATTTTATTATCCATTGACGTTGCTGCAAAAAAGTTTATCCTCTCGGTGGGCCAGGTTACCCTGCTGGCAATCAAGGGGTTTGTAGGGATTTTTTTACCCCCATTCAACCTGAAGCTCGTCCTCCGGGAAATAGATAACTTTGGAGCCGGGTCGCTCCTCCTGGTCGATCTCATTGCGCTCTTTACGGGGATGGTGATGGCCCTTCAGACGATTTATGGACTCAGTATGTACGGCGCAGAGATGTATGTCGGCAGTGTGGTTTCCTTATCCCTTGTAAGGGAGTTAGGCCCTGTCATGGCTTCAATCATGGTGGGTGCAAGGGTGGGTTCCGGTATTGCAGCAGAAATTGGCTCTATGCAGGTAACAGAACAGATAGATGCCATGCGCGCCCTGGGGGCGAGTCCTATTAAAAAACTGGTGACCCCAAAGATACTCGCCGCAATGATTACATTACCCTTGCTCACCGTTACGGCTGATATCATTGGGATATTTGGGGGTATGGTTATTGCGCTCTTTGAGCTTGAGATAGATCGTACCTTCTATATCGATTCCGTTTTAACAACGGTTACGATTTCAGATTTATTGAGTGGCATTGGGAAGACGGTATTTTTTGGGGCGTTGATTGCTGTGATTGGTTGTTACTTTGGATTGCGAACTGGCGGTGGCACAACGGGTGTGGGACGTTCTACCACCATTACCGTCGTGACCGTATCAATCCTGATCCTAATCTCAGATTTTTTCCTGACGAAATTGTTTTTGGTCATTTTTTAATACAGAAGATAATTACAATCTGTTTTTATATGTGAAAATCCGTGTTCTGTTTCAATGTCCAATATAATCATTGAATTTAAAGATGTGTATAAATCCTTTAACGGACTTCTGGTCCATGAGGGGATTAATTTGTCTATACGAAAAGGCGAGATTATGTCTCTTCTTGGGGGTAGCGGGTCAGGGAAGAGCGTCCTTCTCAAAGAACTAATCGGACTTATGAAGCCCGACAAAGGCGATATTATGGTTTTTGGCAAAAACGTGACCCAGATGAAAGAAGACGAACTTATTAAGTTGCGGGAGCATGTGGGGATGTTGTTTCAGGGGGCAGCCTTATTTGATTCGCTTACGGTGTTTGAAAACATCGCCTATCCACTCCGGGAACACCTTCAACTCACCGAAAAGGAAATTCGGGAACGGGTGGCCGAAAAACTACGAGTCGTAGGATTGAGTGGTATTGAAATCAAGATGCCCGCAGAATTGAGCGGTGGAATGAAGAAGCGGGTCGGCCTGGCAAGGGCGATTGCTACAGAACCCGATATTATCTTGTACGATGAACCTACAACGGGGTTAGATCCGATGACTGCCCAACGCATTAATGAGTTGATTGTCGAATTGCAGAGGAAATTAGGGGTTACCACCATTGTCGTGACCCACGACCTGCACTGCGTGAAAACCGTTTCTAATAGGATTGCAATGCTTCACGATGGAAGGATTATCACCGTTGGGACATGGGAAGAGCTGGTAACCTCCAACATCCAGGAAGTGAAGGATTTTATCAGTAGTACTATCTGTGTGTAAAGGGGGGCTTTTATGACAAGAGAACAATTTGCTGAATTACGGGCAGGGATCTTTATGCTGGTGACCTTAGTGGGCTTTGGCGCCATGATGTTTATTCTTGGCACCCAGAAAGGATATTTTGCACCACAGGTTACTTTAAAGACAAGGTTTTTAAATGTATATGGATTAAAGGCCGGCGCTCCGGTACGATTTATGGGCGTGGGGATAGGACAAGTAAAGGACATTATTTTACCCGATACCTTGCATTGTACAGGGATAGAGGTGATACTAAGAGTAGATAAATCGGTGCAGAAAAATTTAACCCGTGATGCCATTGCTACGATTAAATGGTTGAGTTATGTGACGGGGGATTCTTATGTGGAAATTACATCCGGCGCAGGACTTGCACCTGTAGTAGAGGACGGAGATTTGATAAAAAGTGTTGAACCAATTAACTACACTGCTGCACTTGAGAGCAGTATAAGTGCCATTGAATCCTTTTCAAGACTTTTCAAAAAACTGGAAGAAGGCGGTTTTGCAGAATCTTTAAGCAATGTTTCAGTGACACTTAACGAAAGTGTTAAGGCCTTCCAAAAAAGCGATGGGTTATTGTACTCCCTTATATACGACCCGGAAGCGAAACAACTCCTTGGGAACCTGGTTAAAACTACCAAATCCCTGAATGAGATTACAGAAAAAATTAACAACGGAGAGGGTACCATTGGCGCCCTGATTTCAGACTCGACCTTGTACGAAAATCTAAAAATACTCCTGGGTGGCGCAGAGCGGAGTTTTATCCTGCGCAAGTTGATTCGGAAAAGTATTGAGAAGGGAAAAGAAAGGGAATAGAGTAAAACTGCCTGCAGGGGTCTGGTTTTTTACTGCCCCTATCATAAACCTTCATACTATTTTCATGGGTCAGAGTACTGCAAAGCGCCATGACACCTTAGGTTGTTTTCTTATAGTACCTATTTTAGCCGTTTAATAAAAACGTGAATTTCCCCATCTTCTTCTTTGATATTCAGGAGTTCATTCCCTGTGGTATTGCACCAGGAGACGATATCCTTCTTAATCCCTTCGTCTGTGGCAATGACCTCAAGTACCTTGCCTATTGCTACATCTTTCATCTTGATGGACGTTTTAAAGATAGGCATGGGACACATGAGGCCATAACAATCCAATGTTTCGTCCGCTTTCATACTAAAATTTCCCACGTTAGTGCCCATGATGTTCGTCATGGGCATGCGCCTTCTTTTTCTCAAGGCCTTTGCCCGTCGTTTTCTTGAGATAATCATCAATGGCCGCCTCTATAGCCTCTTCCGCAAGTACGGAACAATGCATCTTGGCCGGAGGCAACCCATCCAATGCCTCAGCCACTGCCTTGTTGGTAAGCTTGAGCGCCTCGTCCAGTGTCTTTCCTTTAATCATTTCTGTGGAAATACTGCTCGTAGCTATTGCAGCGCCACAACCGAAGGTCTTAAATTTCACATCGACAATTACGTTGTTCTCGACCTTGATGGACATCTTCATGATATCACCACAGGCAGGATTTCCCACCTCCCCAACACCATCGGCATTGGGAAACTCTCCTACATTACGGGGATTTGCAAAATGATCCATAACTTTTGCACTATATTGCATAAAAAACTCCTCATTTTAAAATATTTCCTTTAAAACTATTTTTAATCCTTTCAAAGCGGGTGATTCGAGGGTATCGGCTTTGCCATACGTCTGGTAAAGCTGATATGTGTTATCTTTCAGGGTGTAAACTTCTATCTCTTCTTCCTCTGGAATTACTATCCAGTATTCTTTAACGCCAAATCTCGCATAGAGTCTCTTTTTTTGCACCATATCCCTGTAAACACTATTTTCTGAGATTATCTCTATCACAAGGTTAGGCGCACCCTGTATATTTTTATCACCTATAATATTCAATCTATCTTTAGAAATGAACAATATATCAGGTTGAACTACATTTTCATTATCGAGGTACACATCACAAGGTGCGTGGAGTACCTTGCCAAGATTATTTTCTGCGACAAACCCACTCAACTTAAATAAAAGTTCTACTGAAATCAATTGATGACGTGGGACTGGCGATGGTGTCATGAGCAATTCTCCATCGATAAGTTCGTACCTCTTATCATCGGGGTTTTTAAGATAATCCTCATAGGTATATTTTTTCTTTTCTATAATGACCGGCACCATGATAGACCTCCTGTTTTTTCCCCTCACATCTCTTTGGTAAAACGACAAGACATTACAAGGACTTTATTTCCCTTTCATATACAACGGGGACATTTGTCTTAACCGCTCAACAATAGGCGGTAGTTTTTCCAGGACATATTTGACATCGTCCACGGAATTGTCAATGCCTAAACTAAAAAGCACGGTACCCTGAGCAATCGCAGCATCAACACCCGTGGCCATGATTACATGGGATGCCTTAAGCGACCGTGAGGTACACGCGGACCCGCTGGAGATGGCAATCCCCTGCATATCGAGAAACAACAAAACCGATTCACCTTCTATGTATTCGAGGCATAAACTGAGATTTCCCGGAAGCCGATTCGTTGGATGTCCATTGATATAGACGTGTTGTATATTTTTTAAAATACCATCTTTTAACTGCTCCCGCAAGCTTTGAACCTTTGGCACACGCTGAGACATTTCTAATTTTGCCAGTTCAGCCGCCTTTCCCATACCAACGATACCGATAATGTTTTCCGTTCCCGCCCTGCGTCCGCCTTCCTGTATACCGCCCTCCATGAAAGGAAGTATCCTTACCCCTTCCCTCACATACAGCGCCCCAATCCCTGGAGGACCGTAAAATTGATTGGCAGACATGCTTAGGGCATCTATGTGGGCTTCTTCGACGTTAACGGGGATGTTTCCTGCGGCAGCAACGGCATCCGTGTGAAATAAAACACCTCTTTCCTTTGTAATAGCTCCGATTTCTTTCATGGGTTCTATCGTCCCAATTTCCCCATTTGCATACATTATGGATACCATTGTCGTTGTGGGTGTAATGGCCTTTTTTACATCGTCAGGATTCACCATCCCATATTTATCTACCGGTAAGCAGGTAACTACATACCCCAATTTCTCCAATGATTTTAATGGATTCAGTACAGAAAAATGTTCAATTTCTGAAGTGATGATATGGTTTCCCTTCTTTTTATGCGATGTCAGTAAGCCTTTCAGGGCAAAATTATTGGCCTCCGTACCGCTTGATGTAAATATGATTTCGTTTGGTTTTGCATGAATCAAATTGGCTACGTGTCCGCGCGCTTCTTGTATGACATCATTCGTAATCCTGCCAAATTGATGTAAATTCGAGGGATTGCCAAAGCCCTCCTTTAAAAAGGGTATCATCACTTCCACCACGTGAGGGTGCATGGGTGTACCCGCAGCATTGTCCATATATATTTTTGTCATGAAATATTTTCCTGCATAGAGTGAAAAAAATAATTTCGAAAAGTTGAAAATTTTCCATATTATAGCATCTTCTTCTTTTAATCCAACCATTTAATGGTGTCATCGTGCACCTCTGTTAGAGCGCAATGGCCAAGAAACTCTGTTTCGCAAATAATTTTTTGTGTCTTTCGTATTTAAGTTGAAAGCTTAGGGTCAAGAAGCCCGCAATGCTGATGAATCTTGAGTAAGAAGTATTTAACGTCCCGATAACCGTATGCCATACGCTTTAGCCGTTTTATCTTGTTATTGATTCCTTCT